>JAGTVG010000468.1 GCA_018224645.1 Cyclobacteriaceae bacterium | reverse complement strand
TGAAGGTTCGACTCCTTCCCCTACAGCATCGCCCCGCTTATGCCGGGGCTTTTTTTATCATTTAGATTTTATTTTGAAATAATTTAAGAGAAATCGCGATTAACCGGTTCTTTTTCCCGCAATAATCTCCTGATGATTTTACCGACGTTTGACTTTGGCAATTCAGTAACAAATTCGACCTGTTTCGGGATCTTATAGTTGGTAAGATTTTCTTTGCAATGTTTAATAATCATGTCGGCTGTCAAATCCTGATCCTTTTTCACAACATATAACTTTACTTTTTCCGAGGTACTTTCATCCGGAACCCCGATGGCAGCCACTTCCAGAACGCCCTCCAGTTGCGATACGATTTCTTCAATCTCATTGGGATATACATTAAATCCTGATACGATGATCATATCTTTTTTCCTGTCAATGATCTTAAAAAATCCATCTTCATTCATCAGGCCAATATCTCCTGTCCTGAACCAGTTCCCCTCAAAGAAGGCATTTTTAGTATCATCTTCCCGGTTCCAGTAACCCTTCATCACCTGGGGGCCTCTTGCACAGATCTCCCCGGCCTTACCCATTGGCAATTCCTTTCCATCGTCATCCCGGATCGTTAATTGGGTACTGGAGAGCGGAAGGCCGATAGTCCCGATTCGGTGTGTCCCGTCAATGGGATTACAGGATAATACAGGAGAGGTTTCCGACAATCCGTATCCTTCCACCAACGGGCATTTTGTGAGCTTTTCCCATTTTTCGGCAACCTTCTGCTGTACGGCCATTCCGCCTCCTACCGAAACTTTTAAATGGCCGAAATTTATTTCAGTAAATTTAGGGTGGTTCAGCAATGCGTTGAATAAGGTATTTACGCCTGTAATGAAGGTGAAAGGATATTTTTTTAATTCCCTGATGAAACTTTCCAGGTCCCTGGGATTGGTGATAAGTATATTTTCTGCGCCCAGCTGCAACATGCAGAGACAATTTACGGTAAGCGCAAAGATATGGTACATGGGGAGAGCAGTAATGGCAACTTCCTCAAGTTCCCGCAATCCGGGCTTCATCCATTCCCTTATCTGAAGCATGTTACTGATGATATTTTTATGGGTCAGCACAGCGCCCATTGAAATCCCGGTCGTACCCCCGGTATATTGAAGAAACGCGATATCGGAATTTTTAATCGGGGGGGGAGTGAATTTCAGATGGCGTCCATCCCTCAGGGCTTTTTTTAATTTGAAACCGATCGGAATATGGTAGGACGGAACCATTTTTTTTACACGCCGTACGATGAAATTGATGAGATCTCCTTTAAAACCTCCGACAAGGTCACCCATTTCTGTGATGAATACATGCTGAATATTTGTTCTGGATAGTATTCTTTCGAGATTGGAGGCAAAATTTGCCAGGATCACAATGGCTTTTACCCCTGCATCCTTAAACTGATGCTCCATTTCCCTCGAAGTATATAGGGGATTCGTATTCACGACAATCAATCCGGCCCTCAGGGCCCCGAAAAGAACCACCGGATATTGCAATACATTGGGCATCTGAATGGCTATCCTGTCTCCGGGGTTCAGGCCGCTGTTCTGTAGGTAGGCGGCAAAATCTTCCGATAATTTATCAAGTTCAAGAAATGATATTTTTTTTCCAAAATTCACATAGGCTGTCCGGACCCCATATTTTTTCACACTTTGTTCAAGCAGTTCCGGCACGGATGTATATCTGCCAGGATCAACTTCAAATTCAATTCCTGAAGGATAATGTTTTTGCCATCTGTTTTTACCCATAACCTGAATAAATATTAAATTTTCGGGTTAAGTTATTGTAAAAATGTTAAAATCTAAACAAAAGAATACAATAATAATGTCAGCGTACCTGTCCTGAAATCTTTAAGGATTATCTGACCATCAAAACGATTTCCTGATAAATCAGGAGTATCTGATGGTCATTGCATAATACGGTAATGATTTTTTCAAGATCATTTATTTTCTGAAGGAATTCAATTTCCTGTGTATATATGTCAATGGATTTAACCGCATCCTGATCAATGAAATAAAGCTTTTCCCGATGGAATTTGAAAAAATGACTGGTGTATATTTCAAGGGGTTTCAGAAAATTGCCGAACACATCAAAAACATAGATTCCTTCCCCTGAATTGTTGATAAAGATCCTGTTCTGATATTCCTCCAATTGTATGACGGAATACGTTCTGGCCTCGATGACCAGCGGAAGTCTGATATCGATACTTACCTGGTTCAGTGCCGGATTGATCTTTTTAAGTGAAAGGTCTAGGTCATCGAATAACCAGATGGAATGATCCGAACCGTAGGCGGCGGCTATGCCATTGCCAGCCCATTCAGTAATTCTACTTTCATTGAGCAATTTCAGATTACGGTCAATCAGCCTGTAGGACTGATCGTTTTTATAAAACCCGAATATCCTGAAGTTGTATGTGGCATCGATCGAGGTAACCGGGATGATATCTTCCGGGGCATAGGTCATTGTTTTCCGGAAGGAAGAATCATATTTTATGATCGAACCCTGGTTTGTTGAGAGATACAGGTTTCCAAGTTTATCAAAATCGGCATCCGTGATCCCTTCCATGGAAATCAATTGCTGCTGCCCGGGGGCAATCCCATATATAAAAAAGAGGAATACCAAAGCCCATAGCCGGCTTTTGAAATCAGATTTCATAGTTTTTTAAAAAAATTTCCTCGCCGTTGAATTCGGCAAAGGTAAAGGATGTGATCCAGTCCCCCAGATTTACATACCTGCTGTTTTCATTGATCCTGACATTCAGGGGTAAATGCCTGTGGCCGAATATATAAAAATCATGATGTTCGTTCTCTTCGTGTTTTTTACAGAACTGAACAAGCCATTCGCCATCTCCATAGAATCTCTGATCTTCTTCTAGGTTTTTCTGACGGCTTTTTCTGGACCAGTATCTGGCCAGTTTGATCCCCACATCGGGATGAAGCCACCTGAAAATTCCCTGAGCGGTTCTATTGGTAAAAATTGTCTTAATTATCTTATACCTCCTGTCACCCGGGCCCAGGCCATCACCATGTCCGATAAAAAATTTTTTACCCTGGATATTCACACTGACCGGATCCCTGAATACCGGAATATCAAATTCCTTTTGAAAATAGCCGAACATCCACATATCATGGTTCCCCGTGAAAAATATAACAGGAATGTCCATGTCGCGAAGCTGCATGAGTTTTCCAAGGATCCTGACAAATCCCTTGGGTATGGTATATTTATATTCGAACCAGAAATCGAAGAGGTCTCCCAGGATAAAAATATGGCTTGCTGAATCCTGTATTGACGTGAGCCATGAAACAACCTTTTTTTCCCGCTCAAGGCTTTCTGCTAAGGTAGGTACGCCCAGATGAAAATCAGAGGCAAAGTAGATTTTTTTTCCTTCCGGGACCGCGATATCGTTTATGTGCTCAGACATTGAAAACACCGCAAATATATAAAAAAAGAAGCTGTATCAAAAGTATCTTTTCGACCTCAATGGTGAAAACTGATTACGTGTAAATTATTGATTGTCAGGCGTTACCAGATTCCCCGCAAGCCGAGGTGTGATTCTCATGACAGGATTAATGTAACTTGCCCGCAATCAGCATTATCATTTCATAACTAATGATTCAACCACAATTGACTGGCTTATTAACCTGGAGTGTATTGATTTGCCGAATGATTCGTAAGCGAGGTCACCCGGGAAGCCTGCATCTCAGGCCACCAATCCCAGGCGATTGTTTTCAGACGTGGAACTTATGATAATTTGGAGATCCCTGCTTACGTTATTAACCACGATTGATACGGCCTGTATCCTGGCAGAATATAATTATTTCGATTTTTCACTTTTGTTATATTCCCTGACCTTAGCGGGTTTTTCTTTTTTCTCCAATTCTTCTTCGCCGTTATCAGGGGTTGAGGATTTATTTTCGCTGGGAATGTCACTCACAACCGGAGCTTTTTTCTCTTCTTCCTCCAGATTCCTTGTATAAGCCTCATAGGTAGTCGGCTTGCTGAACGGACGTTTTCCGATCAGTTTTTCAAGGTCAGACTGG
>JAGTVG010000467.1 GCA_018224645.1 Cyclobacteriaceae bacterium | reverse complement strand
CTTAATCAGCCCTGATCGGCTGATTCCGGTAAAAAATATTTTTCCGCTATTTTATTCGCAGAATTTTCCCCGTCGATGGCAGCCGAAGCAATACCCCCCGCGTATCCTGCCCCTTCCCCCGCCGGGAAGAATCTTTTCAGGTGTATGTGTTCCATGGTTTCGGGATCCCTGGTGATCCTGACTGGTGAGGAGGTCCGGCTTTCAACCGCAACAAGTTGAGCTTCATTGGTCAGGTAACCTCTCATTTTTTCACCGAAATCCCTGAATGCGATCTTCAACCGCCGGGTTATCTGGTCGGGCAGAAGTTCGCTGAGCTGGACCGGCGACAACCCCGGCTGATAGGAAGTTTCAGGCAGGTTCTGTGAAATCCTGTCTTCCAGAAAATCCATCAGACGCTGGGCAGGTGCGGCCTGGGTCTCCCCACCCATCTGGAAGGCCTTCCTTTCGATCGATTGCTGATAGGATACGCCGGCCAGCACCCCTTCATGATCATAGGGTTTCAGATCTTCATCATCGATGGGCACCACGATCCCCGAATTGGCAAACCTCGAGTCTCTCCTGGAAGGGGACATGCCATTGATGACGATCTCCCCGGGAGCCGTTGCTGCCGGAACGATGAATCCGCCCGGACACATGCAGAAGGAGAATACCCCTTTCTGCCGGTTATGGACCGCCACCTGCGTGACAAGCGAATAACTGGCAGCCGGAAGATAAGGCCCGCGGGCAAGACAATGATACTGGATCTGGTCAATGATGGCTTGGGGATGTTCAATCCGTACACCCAGGGCAAAGGATTTCCGTTCAATAAATATCCCTTTCCGTTGAAGAAGTTCATAGATATCCCGGGCGGAATGCCCGGTAGCCATCATGATGGCCTCTCCGATAAACCGGTTACCATGCTGGTCGATCACTCCTTTTGCCTCGTCCTTTTCGATGATCAGGTCGACAGCCCTCGTTTCAAAGTGGATCTCCCCTCCTGCATCCAGTATGCTCTGTCTGATGTTCCCGACCACCCGGGGCAGTTTATTCGTCCCGATATGCGGATGGGATTCCACGAGAATAACGGGATTCGCTTCATGGGCTACAAAAATTTCGAGGATCCGGTCAAAATCCCCCCGTTTTTTCGACCGGGTATATAATTTCCCATCCGAATAGGTGCCTGCTCCCCCTTCCCCGAAACAATAATTCGAATCAGGGTTCACGATATGATCCCTGTTGATGGCCGCCAGATCCCGGCGCCTTGTCCTGACATCTTTCCCGCGCTCCAGGATCACCGGCCTGATCCCGAGTTCAAGGAACCGTAAGGCAGCGAATAATCCCGCCGGCCCTGATCCAATGATGATCACATTCCCGGCATGCCTGACATCCTGATAGGATTTCCGGTAGGCCATTCTCTCCTCCGGCAATTCATTGACATATAAGTTCGCCCGTATGTTTACCCTCACCTGTCTTGACCGTGCATCAATGGAACGTTTGATCAGCTGAACATGGCATTCATCCTCAGGCGTGATCCCGTATTTTCTGATCAGAAAATGTTTTAACCGGATCTCATCAAACCCGATCTCGGGAAGTACGATATCATTGATCTCTTTTTTCAGTATGCCAGATTTTTACCTTTAAACATGAACTGTCGCTGGTCTCCCGGACCGCTGTTGCACACTGTCACAGGTTCCGCGAAACTGTCTGCATGGAACTTGTTTCAGTGTCCCGGCGACCTCAGGTTTCCGAACCAAAATTACCGCTGGTTCCCCGAACCTGCCTGTACTGAACTTGTTTTAGTTTCATAACTACCGCTGGTTCCCCGAACCTGCGAACACACCGCCTGACTGCAACCACCCTGCACATATCAATAAATTACAAAAGGTCTTGGAGAAAAAGAAATTACAAACACAATAAGGGTAATCCATCCCAGGACTTTCCTGGGCGGTGAAAGGGGTTGGTCCATGAGGGCAGGCGGATGATAGACGCCGAGAAAGCGGCCGATGATAAAGGCAAATACGAGCCAGCCTGTATATCCTTTCAGGGCCGGGAAGAAAAGAACGGTAATAAACTGGGCGGTGAATATGGCGCTGGCCAGCAGAAGACGGGTACGGTTCGTAACCCGCATCGACCGCATGACAATAAACAGGAACCCTATGTACAAGGGAATATACAGTAACAGGTCTTCAAGCGGATCGAATGGGGTGACAAGGCCCAGTCCGGCATAAAAGAGGAGCAGGATGAACATGACCGTGGAAATTTTACTGTGTTTCTCCAGGCCGAACAGGCCATACAGGGCATGGCCCCCATCCAGCTGCCCGATGGGCAAAAGGTTCAGCGCTGTAAAAAAGAGGGCCAGGAATCCGGCAAAAAGCCATGGATAATGGATGATCTCATAGGCATTGGGCACCAGGGACGGGTCCGGAGCGACATAATTCCGGAAGAACCAGAAGGTAAGGTTGTCCCCGAGGTAAAAACTGTTTTCGTCATTATAAAAATGATCGGCATAATCCGCCCCGTATTCTTCATATTCCGGGTGGATCGTATAAATATGATCTGCCGGGGGAAGATGGGTAAACCCATAGTGCAGAACAAACAAAGCGATGATAAAGCCGGCAAGCGGACCGGCGATCCCGATATCGAAATACTCCAGCCTGGATTTGATGGGTTCCTTGATCCTGATAAAAGCGCCCATGGTACCGATCGTCAGCGGGATCCCGGCAAATCCAAGCCAGAGCGGGATGTAATAGGGCAGGGTGACTTTTACCTGGTAGTACCTGGCCGTCAGGTAATGACCGAATTCGTGCACTGTAAGGATGGCAAGGAAAGGCAGGGAGAATTCCAACCCGGAAAGTACTTCGCCGAACGATAATGCGGGTTCGAAGTACATCAATGGCCTTCCGTACATCCATTCGGCGCCGGCAATGGTGGTGGTGATCAGGGTAAGAAGGAACAGCAGCGGAAATATCCACGGCCTTGATTTTTTTTCTTTAGTTTCTTCCATTCGTATTCAGATCAATCTTCTCCTGGTTTCTTTCAACATGAAGGGTTTTCATTCCCAAAGAAATTGCCGTCTGGATGTTGGGCAGGCTGTCATCGACAAGGAGGGTTTCACCGGGATCAAGATCGTTATCCTGGAGTACCTGCAGAAAAATGCCCTCATCCGGTTTCCTTTTTCCCATTTCAAAGGAATAATATACTTTTTCAAAATATTCCTCCAATCGGCGGCCGGTGAGGTCCTGGAAAGTCCTGCAGAATTTAATCCGGTGAATGTTATTGGTATTGCTTAAAAGAAATGTCCTGTAATTTTTATGTGCTGCCGTGATCATGTCAATTTTTTGCGGCGGGATTTCCTGGAGCAATGCCCCCCAGGCCACATCGATCGTTTGATCCGGAATATCCCTTTTCAGAAAATTACATACTTCCCGGCGGAATACCGCATCTGTGATCAATCCCTTTTCGTAAGCTGTGAAGAAATTAGCGGATTGATGAAGTTCCATGATATCCACTGGATCGGTTCCGCTCAGATCTGCAAAAGCCTCCGCTGTTAATTTGGGTTCAATGTTGACGATAACCCCGCCCAGATCGAAAATTATATTTTGAATCTTATCCGTATCCAAATATGGGATGTAAATTTGTGTATTAAGGAGCAAATATGTAACATTGCTCTCCCAAATTCAAGGAAGAAATGAATTAAATAAGCCGGAAGCCGGAAGCCGGAAGCTGGAAGCTCGAACCTGGAAGTTGGAAGCTCGATGCTCGATGCTAAAAGCTGAAAGTCTGGAGTTATCAGGTGAAGGATGGAGAAAATATTTTTAATTTTTCATTTTTAATTCATAATTCCCTGAATCGGGTAGCAGGCATCTTGTTCGGGTCCCGATTCCCGAACCAAAAAATAATCGGATGTTCTTTAATTTAGATATATTGCAGGATTTGTACGCAATAAATGATTGGGTTAAAATCAATCATTCACCAAATCACTTTATCCCCGCCTTTGCGGGGCAGGCACCAAATAATTTGGGCCCATAGCTCAGCTGGTCAGAGCACCTGACTCCCCCGATAGCTATCGGGGCAGTAGGTCCCAGGTTAGTTTTTAATGTTTGAAATGTTGAAATAATATAATTTATTGGGCCCATAGCTCAGCTGGTCAGAGCACCTGAATCATAATCAGGGGGTCGCTGGTTCGATCCCAGCTGGGCCCACTTCAATTAACCCGGATATTCCGGGTTTTTTTATGTATAAT
>JAGTVG010000466.1 GCA_018224645.1 Cyclobacteriaceae bacterium | reverse complement strand
TTCCTTTCAATACGCCAATCAGCAGCGCCGATTCGTCCACCGTCAGTTCAGCGACATGTTTATTAAAATACCGGTTGCTGGCCGCTTCAATGCCGAATACCTCCTCGCCAAATGGAACGGAGTTCAGGTAGAGGGATAAAATTTCTTCCTTCGAAAAAACTTCCTCAAGTCTTACTGCCAGGATGGCTTCCCTGATCTTATTGATGGGCAGGGAAAGGCTACCGAAATCCTTCCTGCCATACAGGTTTTTGGCAAGCTGCTGGGTTATCGTACTGCCTCCTCCGGACGACCGGTTTCCCAGGAGTATGGTTTTAATGATCACCCTTGTCAGGCTCCGGCCATCCACACCGTCATGTTGAAAAAACCGTATGTCTTCCGTGACGATAAGGGCATCAACTACATGTTGCGGGATGTTTTCAAAGGGGACCGGCGTTCTGTTTTTGGCAAAAATCTTACCGATCATTTTTTTATCCACGCTGAATACGAGTGTAGCTTCTTCGTCCTTGATCCCGGCCAGGTCGGATTTTTTCGGAAGCGGGCCGAAGGCTCCTGAATAGACCAGCAGGAAGAAAATGAGGCCTGTCACTAAGGCAATGCCCAACAGGAAAATCGTAAATTTTATAAGAAATTTTTTAAATGTCCGGTTTTTCTTCCTGGTCCCCTTTTTCATCTTGGCTCCTTCGACTGAGATTACGAAGATAGGCCATATACGTGTTATCAGGAGATATTCACCCGGGAAATGTTGTATGTTTTTGCCGGATAGATGGAATTTCAGGCTTTATCGGCAGATTTATGTTTGTTTTCCGGGAATTCGGGATCTGTATTTCGAAAAGTGTTGGTTTTCTTTTCCGTTTGAGAGATATGTTTCCCCCAAGTCTTTTAACGGCGATATTGGCGAAATATAACCCGATCCCGGCACGGTTATTTTTATCGATACCGGTAAAAAAAAGATCGAAAATTTTATTTTCCTGTCCGTCCAGAATCCCTGTTCCCGTATCACCGATGATGATGCTTAATTTTTTATCGTTGACAATATCGATAAAGATCTTTTGTTGCATTTCCCGCTGATCGATATGATTGAAGCTGTTTTGCAGGAGATTATTGACAATATGTCTCAACAGGTTTTTATCGGTCGTAAAAAATTTATCACCTTTGATATTAATGTCTGGATTTATAAGGCTACCGTTATTTGTTTCCTGTATGATATCCCCAAGAAAAATTTCAAGATCTATTTTCTCTTTCTTCAGCGGAGTGACATTGATTCTACTGATCGTTTCAAGCCGGTTGACCACTTCGCTGAGTTTATCGGTTGTTGTATTGAGGCGTTCCAGATACTGGCTGGTTTCATTGTCATTAATCCGGAAAGCGATAAGTTTCAGCAGGCCTCTCATCCGGGCAAGTGGACCGGCAAGATCATGGGAAGTTCGATACAGCAATGAATTCAGTTCACGTGCTCGTTCGTAAACTTCATCACTCAGCTTCTCGTTTAGTTTTTTCCTCATCGAGGCATTTTTATAGGCAAAAACAAAGGTAAGGATGGAGAGGATGCTAACTACGGCGAGAAGGATCGTCAGCTGGTTGTTCCGTTGAATGATTTTTTCCTTGGCTGTGATGATCTGTTGTGACTGGTATCTTTCATAATCCACATAGGATTTCCGAATGTTTTCAGTCATGGTTACCGGAAAGTTTTTGTTCTTTATATCCATGGCATCCCTCAAGGCTTCATTTGCTTCCTTATACTGCTGTTTTTTTTCATATAATTCGCTCAACAGGAATTTATTAAAGATCTGTGTTCTGACATCATTGATCTCCCTGGCTGACCGGTCACTTTTATCCAGATAGAAAAGGGCAGAATCCAGATTGTTTTCATCAAAATAAACATCGGCAATAAAACCATAACTTATGGGAGCCAGAAATTCGCTGGTGGAATCGATTTTGGACAAGGCGGCGAAAAAATGATTTTTTGCTGATCCATAATTGTTCATTTTATGAAAACTCAGTCCCATTTCATTCGACAGATTTGTTAAAAATTTATTTTCGGAACATTCACCGCAAACATTGCAATGTTTGCATTCCTCCAGGATATTGTTCAGGATTTCCAATGCTTCATGATTTTTTCCTTTTGAATTCAAGCATATCGCGATATTCAACTGGTTCCTCAACATTCCTTCCTTCAACCCTATTTCATTTTTCAATTCAATGGCTTTCCGGAAAAATATTAAGGCTTCATTATAATTTTCCAGTCTCAGGTTGACGATCCCAATCTCATTATGTAGAAAAGCAATTTGTTTCCGGTTGTTGAATTTCTCCGAAAACTTGATCGCCTCAATAAAATTATCAACGGCCAGATCAAATTTTGTTCTCTGTACATAAATAATCCCCAATTCCCCATATATCCAGGGAAGCCGGTGATAAATTTTGTTTTCATAGGACATGTTTCGTGCTGCCTTCAGATAATTTTCCGCACTGTCCCATTCCATCTTTTTTATGAATATTGATCCCTGTGCATAATTTGCCCTTATTTCCATTTCATGGTTATGTTTAAGGCTGGCATGTTTCAGGGCTGATTTTGCATAATACAGGGCCAGGTCAAGATTTGAATCAATGGTATCCTTAAGCAGGGAATAGTATACTGTGTCCAGCCCCTGCCCTGAAATCTGCCCTGAAGGATCGAAATGAATTTGTGCCTGTCCCAGGAAGGGGATCAGAATCATAACCAGCAGAACAGGTTTCATTTCGTTAAGGTTAACAGTAAGGCAATTTATCAAAAATTGAAAATTCATAAAATATTCTACCTCTTTTTATTAGGATACCAGATTAAAATATTTCTATAACCTGTTCCGCTATCCCTCACCAAAACTTTTCTCCCAAACCGTCAAAACTACCGTACGGATCTGAGATTTTTCCTAATTGGAAACTTGTTCTATCTTTAGGGAAAAAATCAGTAAACCCGATGCAAATAATCCCAAACCGCCCGATTTTTATTTTTCCGATTTTAATATTAATGAGTGCATGCCAGGAACGGGATCAGCAGACTGCGGAAACCCCCTTCCCGAATATCGTTTATATCCTGGCGGATGACATGGGATATGGCGATATCGAGGCCTTAAACCCGGGATCAAAAATACCAACGCCCAATTTAAACCGTCTTGCAGCGGAAGGTATGGTATTCACGGATGCCCACTCGCCATCGGCTGTATGCACGCCTACCCGGTACGGCATTCTGACCGGCCGGTATTGTTTCCGGAGCCGGCTGCAGTCAGGGGTACTTGTCGGCCATTCCCCATCCCTGATCGAACCCGGCCGGTTAACCGTGGCCTCGCTCCTCAAACAGGCGGGATACATCACCGCCTGTATCGGGAAATGGCATCTTGGACTGGATTTTAAAAAGAAGGATCCCGATAAACCGCTTGTCAGAGGGGATGGCTGGATGGAAACAAATACATCCAATGTTGACTATCAGGCAGCCATCGACGGAGGCCCTGCGGACCATGGATTTGATTATTCGTTTATATTGCCTTCTTCACTGGATATCCAACCTTATTTTTACATCAGGAACAGGTTTATCGTAAACCCGGACATGATCAGTATAGCGGGATCCCCCGATGAAAGGTCAGAGGGGGCCTTCTGGCGGCCGGGTGATGCTTCCAGGGATTTCGACTTTTTTAAAGTATTGCCTGATTTTATCGAGGAAGCCAGGAATTTCATCCTGGATCATCGTAAAACAGAACCTGATGTTCCTTTTTTCCTGTACCTGGCACTGGCGGCCCCGCACACTCCCTGGGTACCCCTGGAAGAATTCAAGGACTCTTCGAAAGCGGGACCCTATGGAGATTTTGTTGTACAGGTCGATCATGGTGCCGGAAAAATCCTTGATTGCCTGGATAGCCTTGGGATCAGCGGCAATACCCTGGTAATATTCACCAGCGATAACGGAGCTTACTGGTGGCCTGAAAATATCCGGGAATCCGATCATCATGCAAATTTTATATTCAGCGGCATGAAATCGGATCTCTGGGAGGGAGGACATCATGTACCCTTTATAGCCCGCTGGCCGGCTCACATTCAGCCCGGATCAGAAAACAGCCAGCTCGTAAGCCTGACTGATCTGATGGCTACCTGTGCCGATCTTGTAAACATACCTCTTCCCTATAATGCGGGGGAAGACAGCTTCAGCCATCTTCCTGCCCTGATTGGCGAAAATAATCATGAAGGAGCCCGTGAACATCTGGTCATGCAATCCTTTGATGGGAAATTTGCGGTCAGGGAGGGGAACTGGAAACTCATTCTCTCAAAAGGATCCGGTGGTTGGTCCGATGCGGGAACTGCTGATGACCCTGACATTCAGTTATACGACCTGGAAACTGATGTCCGGGAGCAGCAGAATCTTTATGAAGGGTATCCCGCTACGGTCAAGGACCTTACCGAAAAACTTGATATGTTCAGGCGGGAAAGAAGATCAAGGTACTGAAACCCGCTAGCGGTTCCTTTTCCTTTTGTTTTGTTTTTTAAAATGTTTTTTATATTTCTTCCCTTTCAGATCATATTTGTATGCACTCCGGTATTGAATATCATCGGCACGCTGAACGCTGGGGCTGTAGGTTTCACGATAATATTTCATATGTTTCCTGGGTGTATACGCGACATCTGTCGACGCACACCACGAAAATAGCATTAAAACGATCCCGGAAAAAAATACAAATACTTCAACCCTCCTTAACTTCCATTTCTTTATCACATCTGCTCCTTTCAATCTATCATAAATTAACCATAATGCCCATCCGTATACCCTGGTTTTGCATAAACAAGATATTGAGGGCCTGCCAGTGAACGCAGCTTGTTTTCGAGTTCAAAGGAAAGCGCCATCCTGTCACCAGATTCCATATACTCCAGGGCAAGATTAATATTCTCCTTCAGTGGCGCCAGACCTGTGTGACTGATCAGCGCACAGCTTACACCCTCCAGATTCCAGGCATATTCAATGAGTTCCTTGGGTTTGGCATGTATATTTACGATATCCCTCATCACCTTCATGGCAATAATGCCGAGATTTTTATCCCGGGCCGCCGGGAGGGCTATGTCAGTAAAATTTCCATAATTGGTGGGATTCATCGCAAGCAATGTTACATCAAATTCCAGGTTATTGATAAGCTCTTCGGATCGTTCCGCACTGTCCATGCTTGAGAAACCGATATATTTCACTGTTTTCTCGGCTTTTAAATCCGAAATCAGCCGGTAAACGCCCCGCTCAATATCCTTCACGGTATCATCCGGGACCACTGCATGAATCAGCAGGATATCCACATAATCCGTTTTTAATCTCCGTAAACTCTCCTCAAATTCTTTTTTCGCCTTTTCAGGGTCACGATCATGTATTTTGGTCAATAAAATGATCTTTTTCCGGTGGGCCGGCAAAATTTCACCAAATCTCGATTCACTCGGTTTCTCCGAATCCGCTCCATAGGTTGAAGCCGTATCGAAATAGTTGATACCGGCCTCCAGGGCATACTCCAGATGGGGCTC
>JAGTVG010000465.1 GCA_018224645.1 Cyclobacteriaceae bacterium | reverse complement strand
AAACATCATTGGCAAACCCAATGTAGGTAAATCGACGCTGATGAACCGGCTGATGGGTGAAAAACTGTCGATCATCACCTCCAAGGCGCAGACCACCCGTCACCGGATCCTTGGTCTTCTGAATGGCGAGGATTATCAGATCGTACTTTCCGATACACCCGGGATCATAAAACCGGCCTATGAATTGCAGAAATCGATGATGAAACTGGTCAGGCTTTCCATCGAGGATGCGGATATCCTCCTGCTGATGGTAGAAGCCGGTGAAAAATTCGAGGAAGAAACGCATGGCAGGATCCTGAAAAGCACAGCCGGGAAAAAGATCCTGATCATTAACAAGATTGATAAGATCCGGAATGCCGGAGAAAAAGAAACCCTGCCGGAGACATGGGGAGCCTCCTTTTCCTTCGACGCGGTGATCCCCGTATCCGCCCTCGAAGGAACCGGTACAGACAGGATATTGCCGGCCATCCTGGCCCATCTCCCCGGACATCCTCCCTATTACCCGAAAGATCAGCTTTCGGATAAACCGGAAAGATTCTTTGCTTCCGAGATCATCCGGGAAAAAATATTTTTGACATACCGGAAGGAAGTACCCTACAGCACGGAGGTGGTGATCACCGACTTTGATGAATCTGAAGAGATCATCCGTATCCGGGCGGAGATCTATGTGGAAAGGAACAGCCAGAAGGGGATCATCATCGGAAAGGGAGGACTTTCCCTGAAAAAGGTGGGAACGGAAGCGAGGAAGGATCTCGAGTCTTTTTTCGGCAAACAGGTCTTCCTCGAGACCTATGTCAGGGTTGAAAAGGATTGGCGGAATAAACCGCAAAAACTGACCCGGTTTGGATATAATTCATAATAATTCCTATACTTGCAACCGAATTATGGGCTTTCTCTGATGAATTGGGAAAAACTACTCTGTCCGGTAAGACCCGGTGAACCTGTTAAAAATAAATTGCGGATTGACTCGAGGAGTATATTCGAGCAGGACTATGACCGCATTATATTTTCATACCCCTTTCGTTGCCTGCAGGATAAAACCCAGGTATTCCCGCTCCCGAAAACGGATTTTGTCCACACCCGGCTGACGCACAGCCTGGAGGTTTCCAGTGTTGGCCGGTCCCTCGGGAAAAGAACGGGTGCGGAAATCGTTGAACGTCATCCTCAATTGAGAACTTCCGGCTATTCAGGATTTGATTTTGGTGCGATCGTTGCAGCTGCAGCACTTGCGCATGATATCGGAAACCCGCCTTTCGGACATTCCGGTGAGGACGCCATATCCGATTATTTTTTAACGGATGAATTCGGCGAAAAGATCAGGACCTTCCTGAACCCGCCTGAATGGGAGGATATCACTCATTTTGAAGGCAACGCACAGGGATTCAGACTGCTTACTAGGGAAAATTACCAGGGACTGAAGATCACCTTTGCCACCCTGGCTGCCTTCAGCAAGTATCCCCGTGAATCGTTCTTTCCGGAAAAGGATCCGGGCAGGAGAAGCCAGAAAAAGTATGGGTTTTTTCAATCGGAAAAGGATAAATTTATCCAGGTGGCTGAACAGACCGGCCTGATCAGCCTGGGGAAACAGCATGCCGGCTGGGTAAGGCACCCGCTGACTTTCC
Organism: Cyclobacteriaceae bacterium; assembly: GCA_018224645.1. Lineage (GTDB taxonomy): Bacteria > Bacteroidota > Bacteroidia > Cytophagales > Cyclobacteriaceae > JAGTVG01. Next base: position 1,407 of record JAGTVG010000465.1, on the reverse strand, counting down.
TGGTGGAAGCCGCTGACGATATCTGCTACAGCATCATCGACCTGGAAGACGGCTGCAACCTCGGCCTGGTTTCCATCGATCAAACGCAGGAACTCCTTGCACCCATCCTCGGTAAAAAATTCAACAGGAACAAATTCGAACGTATCGGTGCAAAAAGGGAAAAGGCAAGTGTGCTCCGGGCTCTGGCCATCTCAAAACTGATCGAGGAAGTATCCTCAGCCTTTCTTGATGTCGAAAAGGAAATGCTGGAAGGACGTTTTGACAGGGCCTTGACATCGGTCATCCCCTCCGATCAGGCCCTGAAGCGGATTATCCGGATATCAATTGATCATATTTACCAGTCCCTTCCGGTGCTTGAAAAGGAAGCAGCGGGATTTGAAGTATTATCCGGTCTGATCAATGCCTATGTGAAGGCCGCCCATGACCATTTTATAACCTGTGGGAATCCGAACCGGAAATACAGTTCACTCATCCGGCTTTTCCCGGAAGACATGAAAAATGCACTCGAAGCGAATTCCCTCTATACGATCATCATGGCCTGCCTGGATCACATTACACTCATGACCGATTCCACCGCCCTGGACACTTACCGCATGATCAAGGGGATCGCTTTACCGGGAACATGATTATTTGGGGATGTGGAAAAGGGGAAACGCGGGAAAGCGGAGACGCGGTTACGGGGAGATGCAGATCCCCGGGCCGGGCCTGGTTGTTGAATCGGGATCTATGGAGGCTGTAAGAAGCCGGAGGCCTGAAGCCTGAAGCCTGAAGCCGGAAGGCGAGAACGCGGAGAAAATATTGAGGGTTAACGGGTTGACGGGAAAAGAATCCCCGTATCCCTGCCTAAAGGCGGCAGGCAGGCACGTCTCCACTTTTTCGCAAGTGAACCAATTACGAAAAGAAAACATTCTTGTCAAAGTAGCCAACAGAAAAGCCGGAAGCCGGAAAATGGAAGTTCGAAGCAGAACGCAGAGAAATTCATTTGGTGACATCAATCCGCGTATCCACGTTTCCAGAGTTCCGCCTATCCACAATCGCCAGTGATCCAGTGAACCAATAACCCGCCTCTCCCCAAATAACTGATCCATCCCCCCAATAATGTCCTTTGAATATCCTGCTACTATACAAAAATCATTACCTTTGTGCTTCATTTCGAGATGTGGATTAAACTCGCCCATATTGTTCTGAAGTTTCGGTTATCCCTCATCATTTTTCTGGGGATTGTCACGGCATTTATGGCATACCAGGCTAAGGACCTTGAAATGAGCTACGAATTTGCACAGGCCGTCCCGATGAACGACCCCGATATGGTTCAGTTCATGCAATTTAAAAAACAGTTCGGGGAAGATGCCAATATCCTGGCCATCGGTATGCTCGACAGCGCAGTTTATACCCCGCAAAATTTTT
>JAGTVG010000464.1 GCA_018224645.1 Cyclobacteriaceae bacterium | reverse complement strand
TCTGTAAAGGAACGGACCCGCAGGGCTGCGGTTGAATCTATGATTATGGGCATGTCATATAGCGGATCCGTTTCATCCGGAACTGTCCCATCCAGCGAATAACGAATTTCAACCGCCGGATCGTCCGTATATAAACTGATGTGCTGTCCGCCCGGATAAAATCCGCCCGTTACTGAGAACAGGGGATTTTCGCTCCTTCCTTCAAAATAGGCTTCAGGGTTGGCGCGGCCGGGAGTGGGTTCATCAAAATATACCCAGGTCCGGAGATCATTCAAAAGTCGTCCATAGGAAATATCGTCTTCCTGGTATCCGAAACTGACCGAATCAACAACATTGCCATCGGGATCAAAGAGTCCCAGAAATTCACCCGACCTGCTCAGCTTAAAATTTGTATGAATGCCGGCATTGTAATCATCCGCCCAGAACAGCATATAACCGTCCGGGTGAATGGTACTGTCGAGGGGAATTTCCCATTTCTGAGGATCATCAGGATCATCCGAGAGAAAAAATCCCTGTATGTTCACACCAGCCGTTCCGGCATTGTATATTTCAAGCCAATCCGAATATTCAAAAAAAAGCGGATTCCGCAGGGTGGAAATATTGCTGGCCTGGAATTCATTGATATAAAGGGAAGAAGGTTGTGAAATTGCATTCGGGTTGAATGCCAGCATGGCCAGGAGGGATAAATAATGAATATGCAACAGCGATGAATTTTTCACCTTCAGCCATTTTTTAAATCAACAACCGGAGTTAAATAAAAATATTCTCATTCCCCGATCAGGTTGTTGACAGATCAAATTTAATCCTATTTGCTCTTTTATTCATTAATAACATTCAGATAGAAAAAGTAATGGGGTGGCGATTTTCATCATTGATTTTATTCATGAAATTATATCCTGAGATTCCCATGCTTCCCGGCCATTGCTTATTTTTAATCCCTGGATTGCCGAAATTTATAATTTAAATTATATTTCCGGCACAATAAAAAACAAATGGACCGGGGGATTATCATTTTATTCTTTTTTCTAATGCTCGGAAATATCCTGCCGTTGCGTGTATTGAATGCGCAGGAATCCTGGCAGAAACAGATCCCGGGTGTGGGAACGTTTTCTTCCCCCCGGATCGCAGATCTGAATGAGGATGGCACGGGGGACATAATCCTTGGCGCCGGAAGGGAGGAATTTAACGCCTGTGATACGGCAATTTTTGCCCTGGATGGCAAGACAGGAGAATTTTTATGGCATGTGCCCTCCAGGGACCAGATATTCGGATCGGCAACATTGAAAGACATTACCGGAGATGGCATCATGGATGTATTCATTGGCGGCAGGTCTGCCGAATTGCAGGCCATCAACGGAAAAACCGGGGAGGTGATCTGGTCGTTTGTAGAGGTCCATAAACCCAGAAAAGGAAAAAAAAAGGAATGGTACAACTTCTATAATCCGCAGTTCATCCCCGATCAGACTGGAGACGGACTTGAAGACATACTGGTTTCCAATGGCGGCGATGTACTGGCCGAGCCGTACGATCCCGACCGGCCGGCCGGGAACCTCGTGGTGCTGGACTCGAAAACAGGTCAAATTCTGGCCAGGGCACAGGTTCCGGATGGTAAGGAGATTTACTTGTCGGTCTCCTCAGTGCCCACAGAAGATGGCCATGACCGGAAGGTGGTCTTCGGTACAGGAGGGGAGACGATCGGCGGGAATCTCTATGTGGTTCTATTGTCGGAAATCATGAATGGGGATCTGTCCGGCTCTGTTAAATTGGCAACCGGAGAATCCAAGGGATTTATAGGGCCTCCGGCATGGGTCGACATTACGGATGACGGGTATCCGGATATCATCGCGAATGCCGTGGATGGACGGTTGCTGGCTTTTAACGGCAAAACCTATGAAACGATATGGCAGGTGGAAATGCCCGGCACCGAAGCTTACAGTTCCATTGCCACGGGATTTTTTAACAAGGATTCCATTCCCGATATTTTTGTTTCCTATGCTCAGGGCAGCTGGCCCAATCTTGACTGGACCAAACAATTTATGGTGAATGGCGCCGATGGAAAAATTGAATTCATGGATTCCCTTGGATTTTACCAGACAAGTACTCCGGTCATTGCCGATTTAAACCTGGATGGAACTGACGATGCACTTCTTGTCGTTAATTATCAGGTGATCGACGATCTTTACCGTAAATGGTTTTACAATATGCTGGTGGGCATCGATTTTGTGAAAAATGAGATCATCGAGCTCGGGATCAATCAGCCAGGTTACAATAACGCGTCAACCCCCTGGATCGGGGACCTGGATAATGATGGCAAAATAGATATCATTTACTGTCACGGGACAAATTCCAGGCATACCAATACGTTTGACGGAATTCAGGTCAACCGGATCGTCACATCCATCCCCATCCGGCGGACGATCAGGTGGGGGGCGTATATGGGAAGTAATTATGACGGGGTTTTCAATAAACTCATGCCATGACCCAAAGTCATGGCATGAGTTTATTGATCAAATCACCTTAAACACCCCCGGCATTGCGACCGGATAATACCCTTCGCCGTCAGGCATGACCGGCGGGGGAGTATTCCAATCCACCGCGGCAGGCATCAGCTGAATGGAGGAATTCAGTACTTCCTCGCGTGTCACCATCTGCCCCGAATAGGTTGCATACCTGCCCAGGATGGTCGTCAGCGTTGATTCAACACCGTTCCTGAAATTATTCATCACCTCCCCTTTCCGGATCGAAGCAAACAATTCATCATGTTCCACCTGGAATGGATTCGGATCTTCCCTATCCCTGTGATTATAGATCACATTGCCTTTCAGATCCCTGATTATCCCTGTATTTCCCTGTAACTCCGCCGTTCCCTCAGTCCCGACAACGTGTTCGGCAACTTTATTCATGCATCCTTTGATATG
>JAGTVG010000463.1 GCA_018224645.1 Cyclobacteriaceae bacterium | reverse complement strand
CCACCTCGAGGGGATCGGGGAGGTTCAGGTTTGCCACGGCATTCTCATAAATATTTGAAAATCCATTCACAACAATGAATAAGGCCACCAGTAAACCAAGGATGATATAGATCAGTCGTTTTCGCATTGTTGGTATATTCTATATCTATAGATCAATAAACATGCCGAAAGGTTTAAACGTCATTGAATTTTTTTTTGGCCGATAAAGTAAAACTTCGTTTTAACTTCAAATTCCCAGATTGTACTCATGCCTTCACTCCGGGTGGTGGCAATAGTTTAATCCCATGCAGAAAAATTTTGTAAATTTTTCGGGTTAATTTTACGGCGGGATAAAAAACATTAATACGGATAAATCATATGGCCCTCTCCACGAAATATGACCCTTTGCAGGTTGAAGATAAGTGGTATTCGATATGGCTGGAAAAAGGATTTTTTCATGCTGAACCGGATCCAGAAAAAGCATCATTTTGCATTGTAATTCCACCTCCCAATGTGACAGGTGTTTTACACATGGGTCATATGCTTAACCATACGATACAGGATATCCTGACGAGAAAAGCCAGGATGGAGGGTAAAAAAGCCTGCTGGGTACCGGGTACGGATCATGCTTCGATCGCCACTGAAGCAAAAGTGGTGGCCATGCTGAGAGAGAGAAAAATTAAAAAATCCGATCTGACCAGGGAACGGTTTCTTGAATATGCCTGGGAATGGAAGGAAAAATATGGTGGTATCATCCTTCAGCAACTTAAAAAACTGGGCGCATCGTGTGACTGGGAACGGACAGCCTTCACCATGGATCCCGGTTATTACAACGCTGTGATCCGTGTATTTGTGGATCTTTATAAAAAAGGATATATCTACCGGGGATTGAGAATGATCAACTGGGATTGTGAGGCCAGAACGGCCCTTTCCAACGAGGAGGTGATCTACCAGGAAGAGGGTGAAAAAGCCATGCTTTATACCATCCGGTACCGTGTAATGAACACTGATGATGAATGGGTGACCATAGCCACGGTCCGGCCGGAGACAATCCTTGGAGACACAGCCATCGCCGTTAATCCGGCTGATGACCGATACCGCCACCTGGTCGGCAGGAAAGTCCTTGTCCCATTCATCAACCGGGAGATTCCTGTCATTGCGGATGATTATGTGGATATGGCTTTTGGAACCGGGTGCCTGAAAGTGACACCCGCTCATGATCCGAATGACTACGAGATTGGTTTACGGCATGGACTGGATGTGATCGACACCCTGAATGATGACGGCACTTTGAATGAAAAATGTGAAATGCCGGAATATACCGGAAAAGACAGGTTTCAGGTGCGCAAGCTGATCATTAAGGATCTGAAGGAGGGAGGACATCTGCTGAAGGCAGAAGAATTCATTACCCGGATCGGGCGGTCTGAACGTACGGATACGGTGGTTGAACCCAAACTTTCGCTGCAATGGTTCATCAGAATGAAGGAGATCTCAAAACGCGCCACGGAAGCTGTTGAAAATGATGAAGTCAGATTTTATCCCGTAAAATTAAAGAATACCTACCGCCATTGGATGGAGAATGTACGGGACTGGTGCATTTCAAGGCAATTATGGTGGGGTCACCGCATTCCGGCATATTACTACGGGAAAGGAGTGGAAGAATTCGTGGTGGCTGAAACCATCGAGGAAGCACTCGAACAGGCAAGGATCAAATCCGGAAATTCAAATCTGACTTTAGCTGACCTGTCCCAGGACCCGGACGTACTGGATACATGGGCATCTTCCTGGTTATGGCCAATGGAAGTTTTCAACGGATTCGACAACCGGTATTTCGACAGGGAAAATGGTAAAATAAAAAAAGAACTTAACCCGGATCTGGATTATTTTTATCCCACCCAGGTGCTTGTCACCGCCCCGGAAATCATTTTTTTCTGGGTGGCGAGAATGATCATCGCCGGATATGAATATCTCGATGAAAGACCATTCGGGGATGTATATTTTACCGGGATCGTCAGGGATAAAAAGCGCCGGAAAATGTCCAAATCTCTGGGAAATTCCCCGGACCCACTGGAACTGATCAGGGAATATGGAGCTGATGGGGTGAGAACCGGCATGCTTTTCAGTTCACCGGCCGGGAATGACCTGCTTTTTGATGTGCGGCTATGTGAGCAGGGCAGGAATTTTGCGAACAAGATATGGAATGCATTCCGGCTGATCAAGGGATGGGAGGTGGATGACCAGTCAACATCAGCCGATAATGACATTGCTGTCAGGTGGTTCGAGTCAAAACTTCATTATTCTCTTGCACTTGTGGATGATCATTTTTCGAAATACAGGATATCCGATGCCTTGATGACCATCTATAAACTGATCTGGGATGATTTTTGTTCCTGGTATCTTGAAATGATCAAACCTCCATTCGGCGAACCGGTCGGCCGGGAAACCTGGAATAAGACGAATGATTTCCTGGAAAAACTGATGCGGTTGCTGCATCCTTTCATGCCTTTTATCACCGAAGAAATATACAGGAATATTAGGGAAAGGGAAAATGACGATTTTGTGATCCATGCACCATGGCCTGAGAAGGGTGATTACAACATGGTACTCATCGAGGAAGCTGAAGAAACATTCAATATCATTTCCAATATCCGGAATATCCGTAATTCGCAGGGGATATCCCATAAAAATGCCCTGCCGTTGTTCATCAAGACGAACAATAGAAACCGGTTCATGGATTTCGGTCATTCCCTGAAAAAAATGGCCAACCTGAGTGAATTTACTTTTGTTGAGGACCAGGCACCCGGCGCCCTGCATTTCATCATAAAAAATGATGAGTTTTTTATTCCTCCTGAGGGTGAGATCGATCAGGATCAGCAGATCCTGGAACTTGAAAAAGAACTGGAATATACGAAGGGATTCCTACTGACCGTCATGAAAAAACTCAACAATACACATTTTGTTGACAATGCACCCGAAAAAGTCGTTGACATGGAACGGAAAAAGAAGACGGATGCAGAAGCCAGGATCCTTAGACTTGAAAAAAGCCTTAGAAATTTAAAAAAATAGATCGTGCCTGTTTAAAATTTTTATTAAATTTGGTTGAGATCCAGCAAATTGGGGTCTGATGGATTTTAGATTATTTACTTTAGATAAAAATTATCTCCTCAAGGAAGCCCAGTTTCAGCAGAAAAATCAACTGCTGCTGGAACTTGTCACCAGGGTACGAAATACTTATCTTCACGAATATAATCCACTGGGCCTGAAGGATGAAGTGATTGAGACCCTGATCCAGCCATCCACACCAAGACTGGAATGTCTATATAATTTTTATTTTGAACTGGCAGGGATCTACCGTTTCAAATATGGAGAAAACCAGCTTGAATTTTTATTTGATGGCACACCGCATATTGAAAAATATAGAAAGGACTGGCAACGGCATTTCAGGAAATGGAGTGGACAGTTCTGTCGGCAGAAGCATTTTTTACGGGCCATTCTTGAAGGAACCATACTGAACCCAGACCAGCAGACCGATTATCTTATTGAGATCAGGTTAAAACATTTCCTTGAACAGCATTTCGGGTTGCGGATTTACAAGTACAGGGGCATCAGGAAAATACAGGTGGCATAAACGGTGAAATACGCTGGCTCTGGTGGTACCCGGATTTAACTGAAAATATTTATTCAGGCAACCTGAAAATAGATGATCCTGAAATCTATCCGCAATTCATGCGAATTTTTTGAAGGTCCATAACACACCCTTATAGTCCCGGAAACCTATGATGCCATATTTCTCTGCATAATAGATCTCCTGTTGTCCAGCATCCTGGGAAGGGATCACATAGGTCACATTCTGATAGGATTCCCCATTCAATACGAATTCTTCTTCAAAATTGTACCGGGAATTAAAACTTTCATAAACATTACCCCTTTTGACATAATAGGAAAGTATGAGCGAATGATACACCCCGAAATCACTCGTTCTGGGAACCGTAATAAACAACCTGTCACGGTCATCCAGTGGAATATTTTCATCCCGGGTATCAACGATCATCATGATCCTGAATTCCAGTCCCAGAGAATCATTGATCAGGATTGCGGTAGCCTCCTCATTCGCCGCACAATACAGAATGCTCTTATTGGGATTATCCGTGCATACATCGCTCCATTGAGTGGCGTATTGTGCCGCATAAGCAGATTTTTCAAAGACAAGTTCGTTTCCATTGTTATTTTCAAATATCACAGATTGCATTAATGAACACATGTACTTCGAATGTTTTTTTGTCTCCGGTAATAAACTTACATCACCGAGGTTGATGTAATCACAAAAAAAGGTTGGATCATAATTCAGGGATGTATCGCAGGAATATTTTTCGATTAACCCGAATTCGGACGGTTCACAATTGATGATCAGTTCCTCCCAGTCGATTTCCTTGTCCTTCACGCAGCCAGTAAAAAACAAAGAAATGACGATAAAAAATGAAAACCGGGCCATGATTGCTTAGTGAGTAGTATCTCCGAAACGATGATATTTAAAATTCACAAAAATTAATCATTTAATCCAATTAATACAGGCCTGGCACAGAAATTATTTAGTTTTAGTTATGGCTGTGCCGCATCGTACGATCCCTCAGATTTGTTGATGTGTTTAATCCGGCCGAAAAACAGTTTTCCCGGATATACCGATCAATCGTAAACCAATTCCGCATCATTCACCATGACCGGGTACCCGTCCGGGTTATACCGATAATGGTTATCGGTTTCTGTATGGTACTCGACCTTTCCGGGAACCGACAGATCATATACATCCTGGATTTCTTTAATGATATTGTTTGGATTGGTATAATACCCCGGCTGGCCGGTTTGCCTGAAACATCGATAGGGATTTTTCCTGTTATCAAATTCGTAGATGATCTTCTCTACTGGTTCCAGATAATCCGGCGAATAATATTTCACCTGTTCGATCAAATTTCCTCTCTGGTCGTACAGATATGCAGTAAATCCTCTCTGATTGCCCTCGGTGTCAAACCAGTTCCGCCTGATGATCCGTCCATCCTGATCATATTCAAGTGCAGCATGATCAGTCAGTTCGAATGGTCCATCCCATTTTGAATACGTTAATATGGTGGTCAGTCTGCCCGCCCGGTCGTATTCATAGCTGAAAAATCTTCTGCATTCCGTATTTTCCGGGCTGACCCATTCTATCCGGTCCTGCCAGTCAGGAGGCATGTAACTGCTGTGCATACCGGGGTCTGTAAAAAACTCAAGCCTGATCAGCTGGTCCTGCCCGTTGAAGGTATACCGGTTATAATAATATTTACTCCTCACCGCCACCGGCCATCCCCGTGGATTATAATCGTATACCTTTCGGATCTCGTGATCCCAGACCTCATGGAGAAGCCGCGAACCTTCCAGGGAAGGCAGGATCTCCTGTTCCCTGCATGATTCCATCGCCGGAATAACGACAAGGCAGATAATCAGGTAAAAAAATCCCTTTTTCATTTTTAACTAACTCGCATGTAAAAGTAAGGACACCGGATTGTATGTAAAAGTTCAGCGAATACACTTATTTTTATGTAAAGCAGTTAATTTCTGTAAGATCAGCCAAAACTTTTAAAGGTCCATAATGTTCCATTTTTATCCCGGAAGGCGATTATTCCCAGTTTTTTGGCATAATATATTTCCATTTGATCCGAATTTTCCGGTGGGATGAAAAACGTTACATCCTTATATAATTTTTCATTTAATTCAAATTCTTCTTCGAAGTGGAACCTGGAGTTAAAACTTTCATAAACATTGTCTTGCCTGATATAATAGGAAAGAATGAGTGAATAATATTTTCCAAACGCAGCTCTTTTTGGAACCGTAATCAATAACTGATCCCGGTCATCGTTAAAGTTATAATCCCTCCTTTGATCGACATTGAGCATAATCCTGAATTCCATTTCCAGGGAATCATTGATAAGCATGGCAATGGTTTCTTCATTGGTTGCGCAATGGAGAATGCTCTTATCCTGGTTTTCACTACATAGTTCACTCCATTGGGTGGCATAAAGCCCGGCAGATGCCGATTTTTTAAAGATTAATTCATGGCCCTTCCCATCTTCAAATGTCACTGATTTCATCAGGCCACACATGTATTTGGAATGTTTTCTGGTTTCCCTCAGTAAAAGAAATTCTCCATGATCGATATATTCACAAAAATCTGCCGGATCATAAGATAAGGTCGTATCACAATAGGAAAATTCAGCAATCTGGTATTCAGCGGGGTCACAATTCATAATTAATTCATTCCTTTCCTTCTCCTTGTCAATCTTACACAGTGTCAAAAAAATCAAAAGATATATAAATAATAAATTACGTTTCATGGTTAATTGACCGGTAAAGTTCAACACCCGGATTGGTTTAAGTATAATAAGAACTTAATAATTTTTCACTGTCTTTTCAATTATTTTCGGAGAATAGTACTTCTGTTTCACGGGGGGTAAGCAGATTTTAATTTTCCGCCACCGCATTGTTTGCGATCATAAGATCAGTCAGCTGCACGGCGATGTCCTCCAGGTCGATCCCCAGTTTTTCCCGGTTCGTTTCCAGCACTGCCAAACGCATATCGGCTGGCAATCCGTTGTATCCATGTAGAGCGCCGAGGATGGTTCCGGTGATGGCTGCCACCGTATCATTATCCCTTCCATAGTTTATGACGAATTCCATGGCTTTCCGGAAATTAAAATCCGTAAAGATCAGTGCAGTGAGATTGATCAGGTGGATCTCCCCCGCATGAAACGGTACGTCCTGGTTCCTTTCATCCAGCATTTCAAAGGCTTTCTGAAGTTGTGAAAGATATACCGTGTCCTGGATATCAGGAGTAAAGACCAAATCGGCCCCTGTCGTGGTTTTTGCTTTTTTAGCTTCACTGGCAATATACAAGGCTTCCCTGTAAATCCGGAAGGTAATCCTTCCCAGCAGCCTGCTTTTAAAGTACCCTTGCGGATCGATATTGGCCAGCACACCTAAAATTTTTTCTTTTGTGGCATCATAGGTCATTGCTTCCGCGACCATCGCGGCTGTCAATGCCGTAATATCCATCGCATACCCGATATCGAATATGGATAACCTGTAGCCGGCCTCATAGGCAAGATCGGATGCACCAGGATAAAGGATGCCTATTGCCGGTGCATAAAGCAATCCGGGACAGGCCATATCACCTCCATAGAATTTATTGACAGCACGGTGGTATCCATCCAGATCTTTAAAGGCATAAGCCCTGGCTACAAGCGCAAATTCCTGCAGCCAGGCGATCCTGCGCATCTGGTCCTCATACGGTGCAGGTTCAAATGCGGAGATCTCCTTTATGGCAGCCAGCTCTGAAGTATACTGATCGGCAACAGACTTTGCAAAATCATATGGATCAGGGCCCTTCTCCACATAAAAATCACCCATGTTTTCAATGATATACCGGGCCATAAAAACTTTCCAGCGGGTATCATCAGTGGTTCCTCCAGCGGGCAGGTTATAATCCCAGGTACCTTCGGGGGAAGGTTCGCGGACCATACGATCCAGGCTGTCGACGAAACCATATTCGAGCCGGATATTCTCCCTGGACCACATTTCTGTGGGGGCACCCATGGCATCTCCAATGGCAGAGCCTACCAGTGCGCCCAGAACCTTGTTATAAAGACTGTCACGTGACATGGAGATGAATGGCAGGGAATTCAATTCCTGTTCCACCTGTTTCACCTTCATCAGGCTTGACTTTTCCTTTGTTGGTTCGAGGCATCCGCTGACCAAGAAAAGGACGTTCAGAAAAAATAATGCTGTTATGGTTTTCATTTTATAAGAGTTCAATTTTTTTTGTCATGATCCATTCTTCAGCGGATTTCATCAGGTTTATTCTGTCTTCCAGTGATAAAGCCAGGGGCAGCTGTGCTACACCTAAAATTCTCCGCAGTACTTCCGTTCCCGCGAAACCGGCCAGAAGCCGGGGATCAAATCCTGCCGGCGGATCATAATCTTCAAGTATACTTTCCACCATTTCCATTCCCTGTCCTGCCATTAACATATGGGCGATCATTACCCCCAAATCAAATTCCCCATAACCTTTAAATCCAAATTCCGGATCAATTATTTTAATTCCTGAACCCGATTTAAGCCAGCTCCCGGGAAAAAAATCTCCATGGATCAACACCGGCCCTTCCATGAGATAATACTTCCCCAGTTGCCCGATGGCCTTTCTTAATGGAAGATTTTCTGTGTAGGGCAACGAAGCAGTTTTCAGGCCAGGCTGGACAGCATCCAGATCGATTCCGTTATCTTCCTGGAACGGGATCCTGAAAATGTATTCATGATTCAATTCCCTCATGGAGCCGTTGAATGGAAATGCCGGGCTATCAAAGTGATGTAAAGCAGAAACATACCCCAGCAGGTCTTTTTTTTCATCCGGCAAAAGCCGGTTCCCATTTTTATATAAATAGCTAAAATCCACGCTATCCCCAAGATCATTGTACATCACCATAAAATTATCTTTATCATATCCCAGGACTTCAGGGGAAAATGCATGAAGAATTTTATCTTTTGAAATGATCAGGTAATATTCAGTTTCAACATGGTTCCGCTCTACCGGGGCCGGGATGTGAGGATATTTTTCGACCCAGGGTCTTGCCTGCTTCAGGATAAAAGAACGAATATTTGTTTTCACACGCAACACAAGGTTCATGTTCCCTTCTCCGGGTTTCTCCAGGCCTGTCACATTTTCATTATCGAGAAGCCAGTTCTTTCCGGAGAGATATTCATTTACACCGGAGACAGAATATTCAAGAAAAAATTTATCCGGGTAAAAAGAATGGAACCGGCTTTTTAAACGGGCATGATCCATAGACATGATACATGTAAACAACCTTAAAAAAAATAAAACTTTTTTCGACAAGTGAATATACGGAAAAGATTCGAGTGATGACATGCATTCAAAAGATCCCGGGTTCCTGTCATTATCCTCAAATCCGGAATTTTTAGGTGAATGCCCCGGGATGACACTTTTGTGGCAGATGAAAGGCAGAGTTTTATTCCTTGTCAGATAAACCTCTGAAAAAATCTATGGTACGGTCCATGACTTTCCGGGCATCGTCCGGGAGATGATCATTCTCCCAGGGATGTGTTCCTCCAAAAACATGATCTGCCCCTTCTACAAGGAAAAGTTGGGCAGGAGGATACCATTTTTTTGTGAGATAAGCCACCTGTGAAGGTACCGTTTCATCCTTTAAACCGTGCACGATAAGCAATGGTTTGGTATACTTTTTAATGATCCCGGGAACATCCAGGCTTCCCTCATTGGCCAGATAATCCTCAACCACCTGATAATACAGCGGCATTCGCTGTCCAGTTCGTGTATTCAAAACATAAGTGACACCATTTTTTCTCCATTGTTTCAGTTCTGATTCACTGAAATAATTCGCAAGATCATTGACACCTGCCCAGGAAGCCACAGCCTTTACCCGGTCATCAAAAAATCCCTTCAGGATCACTGCGGCACCACCCCGGCTATGGCCGGTCAGGCAGAGCTGATCAAGATTTACCTCATGCCCGGACACCGGGAATTCCTCAGAGAAAACAAAATCGATCACCTTTCCAAGATCAGCCTGTTCAATGCTGAAATTATTCCTGCCAAAGGCTTCGAGATCAACAAAATCCATGGGTGACCCGGGGGTCACGCCATTGTGTGAAAAATTAATTTTAACGAAGATGAATCCGGCTTCGGCAAAATAACCGGCTGAGAGATTAAAATATCCCCAGTCTTTGAAACCCTTGAATCCATGAACATGGATAACGACAGGTTTTGGATCAGGTGAAGGTTTAAAACTGATATCGATGCTGAAAGGACGGTCGTTGTGGGGAGAATACAGAATGACTGGATCTACTTTTACAATATTGTTCATTTAGTATTGTTTGATTGATAAATCATCTGTTTCTTGCAATTATAAAGGTTTCTTTTTATTCATAGGGAATCAGCAAAGATATCTTTCATTCTATCTGATAAATTAAATCAAAAAAATATAAACTTTGCCGATGAACAAATAGATAGTATACTTGTATACTTTTTTTAATGTCATTGAGAATTAAAGACATACAGGCGCCCATAGCAAATGAAATGGCCGACTTTGAAAAGAAATTCAGGGAAGCCATGAAAAGCAGAGTCATGCTGCTTGATAAGATCATGAATTATATTGTGAAGCGGAAAGGTAAGCAGATGAGGCCCATGTTTGTTTTTTTATCCTCAGGGGTGGTTGGCAGGATCACTGAGGCTACCTACCGGGGAGCATCCCTGATCGAATTACTTCATACCGCAACGCTGGTTCATGATGATGTGGTGGATGATTCGCAGTTCCGCCGGGGATATTTCTCCATCAATGCACTCTGGAAAAATAAAATAGCCGTACTCGTGGGAGATTATCTTCTTTCCAGGGGATTGCTGCTATCCGTGGATCACAGAGATTATGACCTTTTGAAGATCGTTTCGGATGCGGTCAGGGAGATGAGCGAAGGGGAACTTTTGCAGATGGAAAAAGCCAGGAACCTTGATATAAGCGAAGATATCTATTATGAGATCATCAGGCAGAAAACCGCATCACTTATTGCTTCATGCTGTGCTGTGGGGGCTTGCTCGAGTGGAGCCGGAAATGGAAGCGTGCAGAAAATGAAGGAATTCGGGGAAAAAGTAGGCATGGCATTCCAGATCAAGGATGACCTTTTCGATTATGGGGACCAGGAGATCGGAAAACCCCTGGGCATTGATATCCGGGAAAAGAAAATGACCCTGCCCCTGATCTTTGCACTGAAACAGGCATCATGGATCGACAGGAAACAGATCATTTATAAGATCCGGAACCGCAGTCATAAAAGAAAAGTGGTGAAGGAGGTGATCGAATTTGTGAAATCATCAGGCGGCATTGAATACGCCAATAAGGTCATGGAAGATTTTCAGAACCAGGCACTTGCCATCCTGGATCAGTTCGAAGATTCAGTATATAAGCAATCCCTGAAGGATCTCGTACGCTTTACGATTGAACGATCAAAATAAGCAGGAATTGCAATTAATCTTTTTGTTCAGTGGCAGAACAAAATACATAATTCCAGACCTATGCTCATGAGGTTTCCGGAAAACCTTATCCCGCCGAAAAAAACCGGGGCAGGGAATGTCAATACCTGAACATATTCACCGTGACCGTCAAAGTCTTCTGATCAAGTGCAAATTTTGCCCCATTGAATTCAGGAGGACCCATCTTCGGCTGATGATCGTTGGAAAATCCAACGGGTTCCTTCGGGATCCCGATAAAGTTGGTGTCCAGTTCGCCATTATCATCCAGGTCATGATAAATACTGATGGCATAGGTCCCGAAAGGTATGTCTTCAAAACTGACCCGGATTTTTTTCTGTCCATTGGCGGGGACATCCTTTGAATAGGATGCTTCCTTCAGGAATTTATCATTTTCCGTAAATAATCCCACACGGAGTGTCCCGTTTTCGTTTTCGATTTTCTGGATTATTACCGTTATTTCACCGTTTGACTGTCCCCGGGAAACCATGGGGGAAATTAACAGGAAAGCAAAACAGAGTTTAATGAGTTTCATGAGTTTCATGATATTTTTTAAAGGGTAAAATCTTCTTTTTCCTTAAATATGAAATTGATCCGCTGGTTTCTGAATAAACACATGTCTTTTCCATTAATTACGCCCAGCCTGACTTCTTCATCCGGCAGAGGCGGGAAAAAGCGGATTTGCATGGTCTGGTCAAGGCTGATGGCCTCAATCGAAAAAAGGACCAGTGGAACGGTCAACCTGAGGCTGTCATAGGCCGGGATCTGACCTTCGCTGATGTACTGGTCTGTATAAAAATAACTGACCTGATCGATAAAATTCATCAGGGCGGCGGTGTCAAGGTCTGAAACATTTTCCACGCTGTATAAATTATTATCCGGTTTTATGATCACATTTTTCCGTGTATCACCGGGGTAGATGATGGATAATTGTTTCAGGCCAAGCCATGAGGTCTGAAAGATAAGTCTATCGCGCCAATCATTGACGGTCACTTCGAAAATCCCGGAAACATAACTTTCATAACCGGGAAGGTAAACAACATAGGGGTCTTCATCCGGAAATTTGAAATAGGAGATCGAGATCCCGTTTCCACCTGCCAGGAATTTTATGGTTTCACCACTTTCAGGAATTATTTCAACCCGGTGACCATTTTCCTCCAGGTCCCGGCTGATGGATTCGATTTTATTTCTGGGAACCGCTCTTTTAACCCTGACCTGGTTCAGGACGGCCATCAATACATTTTGCATGCTTGGGTCCAGATCAAAATCATCGTTAACCCTCCATTGACCGGATTTAATTTCAAGGATGAGATCCGGGACCGAAGGTTTCCTGATGGTGATCATCCGGATGGATGAAGTATCCTGTACGGCAAATTTATATTCATCCACAGCTATACGGGAACTTGTTTCCCGCATATTGATAAAAATCACTGTCCAGATCAGCAGGAGAAGGAATACAGCCAACAGTTGTATGTTTTTCTTTTTCTGCATGTTTTTATCGGCTATATTTCTGTTTCCTCCAGTAATAACGGATTATCCCGAACATGATCACCAGAATGATCGGGATCACAAGATTGATCATCTGCCATTTAACTTTTTCATTTTCAACCCTCACCTTGTCCAGGGGCCGGATGGTAACTTCCCGGTTACGTGACAATATCACTCCATCCTCATCCATTAAAAAAGCCAGGGCATTCAGAATAAAGCCGGCATTTGCAAATTCTGCCTGGAGATAGGGATCATACCCCAGGTCGTAAGGCACACCGGCTTTCTCATTGATCTCGTTCCGGATGATATCCCCGTCTGCACAAACGATCACGCTGGTAGGCTGGCTATCGGATATGAAATTCTGCCCATCAGCGCCATCCGGGATAAACCTGCCCTTAAACAGGGAGGGGAATGATCCGGTTAGAAGGTATGCCACAGGCTGGGATCCTTCATTAAAGATCTCAGGTGACATCTGTTTCCTCAGGTCATTCAGACTAACTTTTACAGGGGTTCCGGCTGTTTTTGTATAAGGTGATGTAAACATAAGCGGGATCTTGGTGATCCCCTTTACCCCGACCGTATCAATGGAGCTTGTAAACCTGAGATAGACCGCATCTAAATTGCGGACGACAGGATGATCTGTGTAATTGGTAATGATTGGATAAAATGGCCATGGCATCATCTGGATCTGCGGATTTTCTCCCATATTTCCGACGACCACAGGAAATCCCCCGGAATTCAGATCAAGGAGATAATCCTTGTTGATCCTGGTCCCATATTTAAAAAGGAGGCCTTCCAGGTTTGTATTCACCGGATATCCGATTGAACCTTCACTGCTGATGCTGTCTGAATTGACTTCCAGCATATCCATCAGGAAAATTGCCTTTCCTCCCTTCATGATGAACTGATCGATCTTATAAAGGTCAGTTTCCGAAAAGGGTCTGAGGGGTTTTGCAATCAGAATGCCATCATATTCTTCCAGGGAAGATTTTGTCGGCAGGTATACATGGAAAAGATCGTATCGCTCCAGTATGGTCTGCCTGATGCTTGCAATATCGATCGAATCAAGTTCCCCATGTCCGTGGATCATGGCAATCCTTTTTCTATCCACATTGACAAGTTGTTCAATGGTTGAAATAAGTTCGAATTCAACCCCTTCCACGGATTGATTCAGCCTTTCCTGGGAACCGGCTGCTTTATTCCCTTTCAGGAGCATAACGCCTTTTTCCTCGCCCCCGTACGACATGACGGCGCCCGGGAAAATGAGTTTTTCAGTCCGTTTCCCATCTTCTGAAGCGAATAGGTTGGTAGGCTGAATTCCTTTTTCACCTAAATACCGGATCAGGTCCTGCTGACCTCTTTCTCCCCGGATCTTTTGCGGATCGACATACCGGTACTGGATATTATCGCCTGCATAAACCCTGAAACCCTCAAGTGTCTGCCGGACGGATCGCTGGAGACGCTCAAATCCCGGAGGGAAATCCCCTTCCAGGTAAACATCCACATAAACCACGTCCGAGAGAGATTCCAGCAATTCGATAGATGCATCGGATATGGTATACCTCTTTTCTTCTGTCAGATCCAGTCTGAATGTGTGTCTGGCAAAAAGCATATTCAGGTTAATGATCACCAGGATCCCTATTCCGAGTATCAGAAAGTCCTGCAATTTTCTGCTATCCAGGATTACCATTTTCTGCTGCTTAATACAAATTTGGTCAAAAGAATCATGAAAGCCGTTACGCTGAGAAAATAGATCACGTTACCAACATCAATCAATCCTTTGCTCATAAAATGGTAGTGGTAAAGGATCCCGGCTTTTTCCAGCGGGGAGGCCAGCGTTCCCAAATTGGTCAGGGCTGATAAGTACTCAAAACCTGAAAAGAAAATAAAACAGAGAAAAATGGCCGTAATGAACGATACCACCTGGTTGTCGTTCAGGGAGGAGGCAAAAAGGCCTATGGAGGTAAATATCATTCCCAGCAGGAGCAATCCCACATAGGATCCGGTAATCCCTGCGGTATCGATGTTCCCTGGTGGGTTTCCAAGGGAGGAAATTGAAAAATAATAAATGATGGTAGGGGCGATGGATAAAAACACAAGGGCGAATCCCGCAAGGAATTTACCGAGAATGATCTGATAATCAGTCAGCGGTTTTGTCAGCAACAGTTCCATGGTGCCGCTTTTCCTTTCTTCCGCCAGCATCCGCATGGTAATGGCCGGTACCAGGAACATCAGGACATAGGGACCGAATGAAAACAAGGTATCCATATCTGCGAAGCCGTAATTCAGAACACTGGTATCCGGGAAAACCCACATGAACAATCCGATTGCTGTGAGAAATACCGAGATGACAATATAGGCAATGATGGAATTGAGGAAGCTGTTAATCTCCTTTTTAAAGATCTGGATCATTGATTATTCCTGCTTGTTTTTATTTGTTAACGATTGAAAGATCTGTTCCAGGGACTCTTCTTCTTTTTTAAGTTCAACCAGGGGAAGGTTATTACCGGATGCTATTTTAAAAATGGAGGATCTGATATCTTTTTCAGGATCAGCATAGATGCGTAATGAATTTCCCTGTGATTCAACCTGGTAAATTCCTTCAATTTGTTGGAAGAGAGAAGGATCAGGCAGGGATTCGAACTCGGCCAGAATGACCTGTTTGCCAGTTGATTCCTTTTTCAGGTTGGTCACCTGGTCATCGGCAACTATTTTTCCCTGGTCTATGATCAGGACCCTGTCACAAAGGGCCTGAACTTCCTGCATGATATGGGTCGAGAATATGACGGTTTTGTTTATGCTCATCTGACGGATCAATTCCCTGATTTCCACGATCTGATTCGGATCAAGCCCGGAAGTGGGTTCATCAAGGATGAGAACCTCCGGATCATGGATCATAGCCTGGGCAAGACCCACCCGTTGCCTGTAACCTTTTGAAAGTTGTCCTATTTTTTTATGCTGTTCCCTGGTTAATCCGGTCAGCATGATCATTTCATTTACCCGTTCCTTATTTTTTGCCCCTCGGATCTGGTGTAGTGAAGCAATGAATGAAAGGTATTCCTTGACATACATATCATAATAAAGCGGATTATGCTCCGGAAGATATCCGGCGATTTTCCTGACTTCCAGCGGCTCTTCTGTCACATCGTAACCTCCGACCACCACAGTGCCGGCTGTCGGCGGCAGATAGCAGGAGGCGATTTTCATGGTGGTTGATTTTCCAGCCCCGTTTGGACCGAGAAATCCCATGATCTCACCATTTTGCGCATTAAAGGATATACCATCAACGGCTTTCTGTTTTCCAAAAGTTTTAGTCAGATGCTTTACTATTACCGACATATCCATTAAATAACGGTCACCACTCCAAAATTATTTAATTCCCACGGGTTTTGGAGGGAATTATTCAATTAATAAAATATTGGCCACCGATCAGGACTTTCCGGTATTCAGATCATGAAATACCTGATATAGTCCATTTTTTTCCTGTTGTGTATTTCCCGTATTTTATTATAATTTTGTGCATCGTTCAAAAATCAGTATGTTGAAATTTTTTCTGGCTGCAGTATTCTGCACTTTTAGCATTTTTACAAGGGTATATTCCCAATCAACGAAGGAAGATCCCCGCTATACCTATGCTGCAGGCCTGAATGCTTTCAGTGGTTTTGTTGTAAAGCACGATCGTTATATGGGGCACCTTTCCCCTGGGGTTACCCGGGGTGTGGAGCTTCAGATTAACAAAAGTACCTATGGTCACCAGGCATGGGAACAGGTATTTAGATATCCGGATGTTGGTTTTTCCCTGAGTTATTACGATTACGGCAGTGAGAAGCTGGGGGTATCCGTAGGGGGATTGTTATTTGTGGATTTTTTCGTGTTCCGCACGCCAAAACTGGAGGGGCTGCTCAGGATGGGGACCGGGCTTGGATACCATACCAATCCCTATGACAGGGAGACGAATAATCAGAATGTTGCTGTGGGATCCACCTTCACACAAAGTATGCAGATGAGGGGGGGGATCAATTACAAACTTACCGACAATTGGAAGATAACGCTGGCGGCCACAATTTCGCATTTTTCAGTGGCAGCGTTTACACAGCCAAACAAGGGGATCAATATTGTATCGGCAAATTTCGGATGCATTTATCGGATCACGGATCAGGAGGTGGAGACATTTCCCTTGCAGGAACATTATCAGTTTGACAGAAAATTAAAATTCAATGTTAATTTCAGTTACGGGTTAAAGGAAATTCCGCCAATCGGAGGGCCTAAATATTCGGTTTGGGTTCTTTCGTTTTACGTAAACAAGCAGGTTTCGAAAACCAATATCCTGAATCTGGGTATGGAGGCATTTGATAATGCTGCGTTGAAGGAAGAAATGAATCAAGCCAATATTGAGTCAGGTTCCATCGATCATAAACGCATCGGCTTCACTGTGGGTCACGAATTGAAATTATACCGGATATCCCTTATGACTCAATTGGGCTTGTATGCCTACCGCCCATATAAAACGGATAAACCGATTTATCAGCGGCTCGCACTTAAATTTTATGCGGGGGAAAATGTGTATCTGCAGTACGGATTTGTCACACATTATGCAAAAGCGGATCACGGTGAGCTGGGAATAGGTTTCTCATTTTAATAATATGCGTATTCACTTTCCATATGTGATCATTTCAGCCGTTATAAGCATTTTAACTTTGTCCTGCGACACTGATCAGGCACCGGAGTGCTTTAAAACGTCCGGGGAGCCCAGCGCCATTGAATTTGAACTGAATCCATTTCACAGCATCGTGGTGATGGATGAGGCGGACGTATACCTGGAAAATGGCAGGAATCAGCGGGTGGAAGTGAAGGCGGGTAAAAATCTTATTTCAGATATTCATTTCGACGTACAGGATTCGGTTTTAACTATCCGTAACGGGAATAAATGTAACTGGCGCAGGATGCCGGGGAATCCGGGGATCTACATACAGAATGACCGGCTCCGCAGGATCGAAATATATGATTATGCCAATTTTTTTACACCGGATACATTAGCACTTGACGAATTAACCCTGTATTCAGATGGGACTGGAAATTTTGAATTGGCGGTGGACATAAATACCCTTCGTGTGGAATCCATCTACGTTTCCAATTTTCATTTATCGGGTAAGGTGATGTTCCTGGAGATCAGCTTTGGATACGACAGCCAGTTCCATGGTAAGGATCTGATCTCCGATTTCAATAATATCCAGCATTTCGGCTCGAACCTGATCGAAATATTTCCGTTGAAGGAAATGACCGGGGAACTTGGCAGTACAGGAAGCCTGTGTTATTTTCATGAGCCGGAATACATGGATGTTAAGATCAGCCATACCGGGCAGTTGAAGAACTGTTACCAATAACTCTTACAGACTCATGCCATCACTCCGAGTGATGGCATGAGTCTGTAAGAGGGAAACCGGAGTGAGGGCATGAGTCTGAGATCATCTGTTGACAGCATGCCGGTTCATATACCAGCGGTTGTATTCATTGACGATCTTTTCCAGGTCGTTGTATCCCCAGCTTTTATCAAGGATCTTTTCCCGCAGTTCCTGATGGTCTCCAATATAATGGAGGATTTTTTCAGAAAATGATCTTTTAAATTCTTTTGAAGATACCGGAGTTGCAGGATCTTCATGTTTTTTTATATAGAGGTCATCAAAGGATGATTGATCCCAGTTAAATTGAATATTCCTGTAGATCCGGTCGGCCTGGTCACTATTCAGTTTTTTCTTCTTTTTATCAATCTCCTCAAAGATCCGTAATAAGGCTAACGGTCCGGGAATCGTTTCCACCAGGCCAAACCTGGCAAACTGGTAAGGTCCGTCATAGGTTTCCATGATCACCCGCGAACTGATCCATCTTTTATTATTCATACCATAGCCCCTTATATCAGCGGGTCCGTAGGTTGCCTGGTTCCTGACACCGGCGTTCTGTATAAAAGCTACCTGTTTCTGCATGGACACCGGGTAATCATATTGTATTTGTCCATATACGGTATCCCCTGCTATTCCGATCACAAAACCTTCCTGACTTTCATTTTTATTAATCACAGAAAACCAGTCCTGTGTGTATACATAATGAAAGGCCAGGGTAAGCAGAAGTGTCAGGTAAGAGATTTTACGGATCATGGATCATATTATTTTTGAAATTCGTTTTCAATAAAGGAACGCACCTTTTTTTCCCAGATATCATAACCGGCAGGGGTCATATGAAGACTGTCGGCCAGGAACAGTCCGGGCTCAGGACGTCCGTATTCAACGGTCATAGGCGAATAAATATCGATAAAGGTGATATCATCTTTTTTATGGCTGTAAGATAAGATCTTGCTGTTATACTTTTCATATTCGTTTCTCAGATTCCATCTTGAAGGGCTGGGTTTTACAGCAATAAAACCAATCTCCGTACCCGGCAGATCCCGGTTGACCATTTCATGAAAATTTTTAAAATCCCGGAAAACCCCGTTTGGAGATTTCCCTGATGCCAGGTCATTGTCTCCTTCATAAAACAGGATCAGGGAAGGCTTATAGGGAACCACAAGATCCTGGAAGTAATACAGTACATCCGATGTATGTGAACCACCGAATCCCAGGTTATAGACCGGATAACCTTCAAAATCTTCTTCAAGGGATTTCCACATCCTGATGCTTGAACTTCCAAGAAACATGATACCGCCAGGGCCTGTCGAGGCTATTTTTTCCTTGCTGGTCAGCTCATCGATTTCTGATTGGAACCGAAGGGGATCCGGATCATCAAAAGGGCCGGTTAAAAAAAGGAAGATTAGAATATTAATTTTAAACATATCGTTATTTTTCTGTTTTAAAAACCATTCATACAAAACCGTATCCTGATAGGCCTGCTCCCGGGAATTATGGCCAACCTCAGGGTACACCTTACCTGCGGAATATTTCCGCAAGGTAAACAAGGTAACTGTAAATTTCATGCTCTACCGGTTGCTGGCATGCCTGGCCGGTTTTACCTGAATTTTCCTGACCAAAGGAGATCGAAATACTCATGACTATTCTACAAAAAAAACAAAAATAATTTTTTTAGTACATGAATATAATGGTTAAAGTTCATCAAACAATGATTTGTTCTGATAATGATATCCCTGTAATGACTGGTTTGTTTATGCGCTGAATTAATCATATATTTCGGGTTCGGTTATATAAAAACCCTTTTAGTCCCGGGCTTTTTTGATCGTCATTACTATAAATTAAATATATGAACTTTGAACCAAATTTCTCGCGTAAAAAAGAACATCAGGACAAAATTCAGACATCTTCCAGATATGAGCCGGTTACCAAATACATGGCGACTGACCTTTATACTTTTAAACCTGATTCCGAAATCATCGAGGTGATTGAAACTTTGTTATCCAAAAAGATTTCCGGGGCACCCGTACTTGACGATCAGTCGAAGCTGGTGGGTCTTATTTCAGAGAAGGACTGTCTGAAGCTGATGATCGATAGTGTTTACCATAATCATCCTGTATCGAAAGGGAAAGTCCGGCATTATATGACTACCGCTCTGAAAACAGTTTCCGTGGAAGCGGATGTGGTGGATGTCGCCAATGAATTTTTACAGACCAGATTCAAAAGGTTCCCGGTTGTGGATAATGAAGGGAGACTTGTTGGGCAGGTAAGCCGAAGGGATATACTGAAGGCGATCAAGGACATGAATATGACCACATGGCAGAAGGAGATTTCGAAACCCGTCTGAACTGGAGTTTCTAATTAACCTGTACAGGTATTATTCCTGATCGGTAAATCTGGGAAATGTGGGACGAAATCTGTCAGCATACAGGAATCGTCATCCCTGAAGCCAGATGCAGGGATGCGGCCAGGCTGACGTGGAGAGACAAAATAAATTATCTCCCGATCGGGCAACATTTTTCATAAGGGGTACAGATGATCTTTTCCGGATCCTGACAAACAACATCTCCTCCAGCCCCGGGTAAGGGCGCAAATCCGGACCAATTCCATGATGGGCATATTTACTCCCGCATACTAAAACCCAAACACCCGCGGGAGCCATAGCGAGATCTCCGGCACATAGGTGATGACGATCAATGCCAGGACCATGGCAGCAAACAAAGGCAGGAGCGGCCGGATGACTTTGCTGATGCTTATGTCGGCAACGCTGCATCCCACAAACAATACGGATCCCACGGGGGGGGTACACACACCGATGCAGAGGTTCAATACCATAACGATTCCAAAATGGATGGGATTCATGCCCAGTTCGGTGACTACGGGCAGGAAGATAGGCGTAAAGATCAGAACGGCAGGGGTCATGTCCATAAAAACCCCTACGACCAACAGGATCAGATTAATGATCAGAAGGACAATGATTTTATTCTCACTAACGGACAACAATGCCGCGCTTACATTCTGTGGGATATTTTCATAGGACATCACCCATGACATTCCCATGGATGTGCCGATGAGCAGCATGACCACTGATGTGGTACCAATGGTCTTGAGGAAAATTCCAGGGATATCCTTCGGACTGATTTCCTTGTATAGAAAAGCCAGGATGAGTGTATATATTACGGCTATTGCCGAAGCTTCCGTGGCGGTAAATATACCTGCCACAATCCCGCCGATGACAACGATCAGGAGGGTCAGACTGGGGATGGCATTGAGAAAGGTTTTAAAGGCGACGCTTAATTTTACTCTTTCACCAACAGGGTATTTATTCCGGTAAGCAAAATAACCTGCCACTAGCATCAGGGCCAGCCCGACCATAATCCCCGGGAGATATCCGGCAAGAAATAATGCTGCAATGGATACCCCACCGCTTGCCAGGGAATAAACGATCAGAATATTGCTTGGCGGGATCACCAGCCCCGTTGTTGAGGATGTAATATTCACTGCCGCACTGAATGATCTTGAATATCCTTCCTTGATCATGACCGGGTTCATGAATCCGCCAATCGCCGAGGCTGCGGCAACTGCCGAACCGGAAATGGCACCAAAAAGCATGCAAGCCAGGATATTCACATAGGCGAGACCTCCGGGAAGCATACCGACCATAACCTTGGCAAAATCAATCAGCCGGCGGGCAATCCCGCCCCGGTTCATTACCTGGCCGGCCAGTATAAAAAAGGGAATGGCCAGCAGGGCGAAACTATCAAGCCCGGTAGCCATACGCTGTGCAATCGTGGTGAATGAAGGGATGGATTGTATGCTGAACAGCATGGTAACGATACTGGCAATTCCGATACTGTAGGCGATGGGAACACCTATGGCAAGCAGGATAACAAAACTGAGGACAAGAACGGCAATTTCAAAATATTCCATTTATAATGGTGATTTAGAAGGATCTTCCAATAGATTCAAAATGCTGTAAAAGATGATCAAAATGCCGCTCAGGGGGATGATCAGGTAAATATAACCCAGCGGGATCTCCAGAGAAGAGGAAGTCTGGCCAAGCGTAAGGGTGATGTATACCAGCCGTATTCCGCCAATAACCATGACAAACAGGGCAAACAGGATCACCAGAAAATGGATAAGCAGATCAAGATTTTTTTTCTTCCTTCCGCTCAGGTAATTGGGTAAAAGATCGATCGTCAGATGCATTCTTTTTCCGGTGGCATAACTGGCCCCCAGGAGACTGATCCAGATTAACAGAAACCTCGACAATTCATCGGTAAATGAGCTTGGGACCAGAAGAATGTACCTTGAAAATACCTGCCAAACAACCTGAAGGAGCATCAATCCCAGTAACAGGATCAATGTTTTTTCAACGATCTGGTCCGCAATTTTTCTCATCTTTCGATGGCCTGGATTTGTTGAATCAATGAATATAATTCGGGATCGTTCTTATATGCGTCATAAATGGGTTGCACTTTGGATGCAAAGGCCTCCTTATCCGCATAAATGATCTCCACCCCGGCTTTCTGCACTTCTTCCAGACAGAACTTTTCCGATTCCTGCCATAACTTCCGCTGATAGACAGCTGATTCGCGGGCCGCCTCAAGGACCCATTTTTTTTCCTGGTCTGATAGTTTTTTCCAGATCACGGTACTGATAAGGAGTACATCCGGAACGGCCGTGTGTTCATTTAAACTGTAATATTTGCAGACTTCATAGTGCCTTGAAAAGTAGAAACTGGGAGAATTGTTTTCAGCCCCATCGACAACACCTTGCTGGAGGGCAGTATACAATTCTCCCCATGAGATGGGTGTTGGTGATCCGCCAAAGGCCCGTACCATATTCATGGCCGTATTGCTGGGCTGCACCCGTATTTTCAGTCCCCGGAGATCATCCGGAGAAGAAACCGGCCTTTCCTTCGTGTAAAAACTCCGGTATCCGGCATCATAAAATGTAAGGCCCCGTAACCAGAACTTCTGTCCCTGGGTTAATATTTCTTGACCGATCTCACCATCCATGACACGATAGGAATGAGCAGCATCTCTGAAAATGTATGGAAGGCTGAGTACTTTATAACTGGGGGCAAAATTTTCCATCACGGAGGCAGAAACCTTTGTCATGGCAAGACTGCCGATCTGCAGCAATTCCAGACATTCCCTTTCCTGCCCAAGCTGTCCGCTGGGATAAATTTCGATTTTTAATTTTCCACCGGATTTTTCGTCAACAATATCAGCCATATACACCATCCCATGATGAACGGGGTGCGAAATGTCCAGTCCGTGGGCAAGTTTAAGCACCTGCCCTTTTTTAATCTCTGCGCACGATGCAACAATCACGATGAGCAGTAAGAAATATACCATTTTATAGCAGGACATGAAAAAATCAGGCTTTTATATATCTGGAAGCGATCTGGATCGCCTTCCTTGTCATTTCTTCAATTCCCTTAAGATCAAATTTACCGTCGGGATCCTTCACCATCAATTTTGATCCCATGCCGACGCAGTATGCGCCTGCCTCAAACCAGGCTTTCAGGTTTTCCTCCGTGGGTTCCACGCCGCCGGTCGGCATGATGCTCGTCCATGGACAGGGCCCCTTAATGTTTTTGATGAAGGCGGGGCCTCCTACCTGGCCCGCGGGAAATATTTTAACCACCTCAGCTCCCAATTCCTCAGCCCTGGATATTTCGTTGACGGATCCGCAGCCAGGGATCCAGGGGATCTTTCTGCGGTTACAGACAATGGCCATGTCTTCTTTCAGCGAGGGAGAAACAATAAAATTTGTGCCGGCCTGGATGTAAAGGGCTGCAGTAGGACCATCCACCACGGAGCCAACACCCAGGATCATGTCCGGCATCTCCCTGATGATAAATCTGTTCAGCTCCGCAAAAACATCATAGGCGAAATCCCCCCGGTTGGTGAATTCAAATACCCTTGCTCCTCCGGCATAGCATGCCTTCACTACATCCATTCCTGCCTGTGGATCCTTATGATAAAACACAGGAATGATGGCGGTAGCCCGCATGGTTGAGTAAACTTTAATTCTGTCAAAACGTGCCATATATTTATTTTAAAAGGTAGAAAAAATACCATTTTTATTGTTGTCAGCGGCTGACCCTGCCTGAGGCATCACCGCCCATCAGTTTTTCAACTTCACTTACCGTCACAAGATTAAAATCACCCTTGATCGTATGTTTCAGGCAGGATGCAGAAGCTGCAAAATCAAGTGCCTTCTGGTCATCCTTATAGTTTAGCAGACCAAAGATCAACCCGCCCATAAAAGCATCCCCGCCGCCGACCCTGTCGACAATGTGGGTAATGTCGAAGGAAGGTGCTTTCAGTAATTCACTGCCGTTCCATAGTACCCCTGACCATGTATTGTGGTCGGCATTGATCGAGCCCCGCAGGGTGATGATCACCTTGCTGGCTTTGGGAAATTTTTTCATCAGCTTTTCAGCCACTTCCTGGTAGGCATCCACATCGATCATGCCCTGGGTGACATCGGTGGCAGCAGCGCTTATCCCGAAAACCTTTTCGGCATCTTCCTCATTGCCCAGGATGATGTCGACACCCTTTACAAGCTCCGGCATCACCTCTCCGGCAGTTTTCCCGTATTTCCATAAATTTTTCCTGTAATTCAGGTCACACGATACGGTGAGCCCCATTTTATTCGCCACCTGGATCGCCTCCATACATACATCGGCAGCTCCCTGGCTGATCGCCGGGGTAATCCCTGTCCAGTGGAACCAGGATGCCTTCCCAAGGATCCGTTCCCAGTCAATTTCTCCCTTCCTGATCCCTGCGATTGAAGCATGGGCACGGTCATAAATCACCTTGCTTCCCCGGCTCACGGCTCCGGTTTCAAGGAAATAAATGCCCAACCGTTCACCACCCCAGACGATTTCATTCGTATCGACATTATATTTCCGGAGCGATTTGACGGCGGCATCGCCAATATCATTTTTTGGAAGTTTAGTGACATAGGTTACCGGAAATCCATAATTCGCGAGTGATACGGCAACATTCGCCTCCCCTCCGCCAAAAGTAGCCTCCAGAACATCCGCCTGATGAAACCGCAGATGACCGGGTGTTGCAAGCCGCAGCATGATCTCACCAAATGTTACAATCTTCTGATCCATATTTTAGTTTAATTAAAATTAAAGAAATGTCTTGCGTTATAAAATGAAATGTTTTCCACCATCTTACCCAGCCATTCAAGTTCGCCGGGCAATAATCCTTTTTCAACATCATTCCCGATCAGGTTGCACAGGATCCGCCTGAAATAATCGTGGCGCGGATAGGATAAAAAGCTCCGTGAATCCGTTAGCATCCCGACAAACCGGCTCAACAATCCAAGGTTTGAGAGTGCATTGATCTGCCATTCCATCGCTTCCTTCTGGTCGAGAAACCACCAGCCCGATCCGAATTGTATTTTACCGGGAAACGAACCATCATTAAAATTACCGGTCATGGTCGCGATCAGATAATTATCGGCAGGATTGAGGTTATACAGGATGGTTTTAGCCAGTTTATTGTTTTTATCCAGGGAATCCAGGAATTTTGACAAGGGACGTGCCATTTCAAAATCACCGATCGAATCGAAACCCGTATCGGGTCCAAGGGTATTTTTCATCCGGGTATTATTGTTTCTCAAGGCACCTAGGTGAAATTGCTGGGTCCAGCCTCTGGCATGGTCCATTTGTGCAAGTTCCAGCAGCATGGAAGATTTGAATCTGAACTGATCTTCCAGCGACACTGTTTCGCCCTTCCTTACCCGCTCAAATATTTTTTTTATGTCTGATTCCTTAAAATCCTCAGCATATACATGTTCCAGTCCATGGTCAGATAACCGGCAGCCCATTTCATGAAAAAAATCATGTCTTTTCTTCAAAGCAGCCAGCAGATCAGAAAAATTCCTGATCACGATGCCGGCTTTTGCCCCAAGCAGTTCCAGATAGGCATTGTAATATTCGGGGGAGTCAGGGGAAATGGCCTTGTCGGCCCGGAAGGTTGGCAATACCTGGATTTCAAAACCCTCCTCACGCAGATCTTTATGGTATTTCAGATCATCGGCCGGGTCATCGGTCGTACACAGTAATTTTACTTTAAAATACCTCAGGATGTTTTTTGTACTGAATTCCTTCTGTTGTAATAATCCGGTGCACCGTTCATATATTTCACGGGCCGTGGCTGGATTTAAAAGTGTATTGATGCCAAATGGCTTTTTCAACTCCATATGTGTCCAGTGATACAGGGGATTTCGCATGGTGAATGGAACCGTCTCTGCCCATTTTTCAAATTTCTGAAAATCGGGGGCATTTCCTGTAATGAATTTTTCATCCACGCCGTTGGTTCTCATTGCCCGCCATTTATAATGATCCCCGTCCAGCCAGATCTTTGTCAGATTTTCGAAATTCCGGTCTTCGGAAATTTGCTGAGGCGGGAGATGACAGTGGTAATCGATGATCGGCATTTCACTGGCATGTTCAAAATAAAGCCTCCTCGCCGTTTCTGTTTCAAGCAAAAAATCTTCTGATAAAAAAGGTTTCATAGGCAACAACAATTAATCTATAAATAATGGCCTGATATGGTTGGCAAAAAGATTTTCCGTAACCAGGGGAGCTATGAATTTTTCATTTTCATCAAGCAGATGCAGAAATTCATCCCCGAATTCCGCAGCGACCTTATATCCTACATGAAGAAGCTGCCTGAAATCCTTATTGAAATCAGGATGGCCGGGTACATGTCGCAACGTACCGAAAAATTTTTCCGGTTCCCATTCAAACACGCGTTCCGGGACAGGAAGATTTATTTTATCGATGTCGATCACCGTGGCATAGGGTGCAGTCAGTTCATCATAACGTTCAAATGCTTTTTTATAGATGGATTTAGACATTTCAAGCCCTTTTCTCCCTGAGATTGCCAGACCGGCAAGCTCCTCCAGCCAGGTTGTTCCCGCCGTTTTGATGTGAAGGCCTTTTTTATATTTTTTTATGGATCCTGATACCGATGGATAAATGGAAAATTTATCACTTCCCGAATGGACACTTAATTTGAGATCGGCAGGAAGATTAAATTCCCTGACGGCAAAATCAAGAACATGCAGATCCTCCACAAATTCTTTTTCGAACTGTCCGATGTCCCCTTCATAATCCACACCTTTATTGAACCTGCCGGTAAATTTTGGGGCGATTGTTCTGGGTTTTACCTCATAAAAATGCAAGGCGGACAGGATGAAAAAAAGCTCAGCCGGTTTCTGCGGGTTGTTTACCTCGTCCATGGAGATCTCTGGGATGAAATTATCCGGTCCTTTTTTACTGAGGATGTGCCTGTATACTTTCGAAGCCTCACGGGCAGCAAGCAGGAAGTTCTCACCGATATGCCAGATAAAATCTTCGGAGATCCTGAATGGGGAAGCGATCCCGGGTATTTCGAATAAACCAGTATAGGGACTGTTGGCTTTCACGAATTCACGGATAAATTTTTCGGGTGTTTTCTGCCCGATGTATTCAGCGACATCAATGGTGAAAAAATCTGAATACTCAATAAATTCATCCACATTCCCCAGGTTGATATGATCGGCATCCACCAGATAGGGATGCTGCCATTGCAGGGTACGGGTTGCAGAATCAGCCTCCTCCCGCACGGACCGATGATTGGATCCGACCGTTTTATGTTCGCGGTATGATTTGTTCCAGACCGGGGTGATTTCCGTCCCAGAGCCGCGGGCCTTTTCAAAGGCTTTCAATTGTGCTACACCCTGACGGGCAAACCGGTCACCTATCCCAAAAGAATAAACATTGATCTTCACAGATTATAAGCTAAAAAAAATATCACCCGTGTGCATTTACCCCTCAAAGTAATCAATTCAAATGATGATCCGGAGATCGCAGAGAATCCAGTTGTCTGATCATGGGGTTAAATTAATCAAAAACCTGCAATCCATAAAATAATCCGGCTGATTTGTCAGAATGACTGCATCTCGCTGAGTTTTTTGTAGAGGCGGTCATTCCTCAAAAGTTCCTGGTGGGTTCCAACCGCCAGGATGGAACCGTCCTGGATGACTATAATTTTATCGGCATTCTGTATGGTGCTTAACCTGTGGGCAATCACAATGGCTGTCCTGTTCCTCATCAGGTTGTTCAAGGCTTCCTGGACTAATTTTTCGGATTCGGAATCCAGGGCGGAGGTGGCTTCATCCAGGATAAGGATGGGTGGATTTTTTAATACGGCCCGGGCAATGCTGATCCTTTGCCGCTGCCCCCCTGAAAGTTTGCTCCCACGTTCTCCGATGTTTGTATAATAACCTTTTTCGGTCTGCATGATGAAATCATGGGCATTCGAAATTTTGGCCGCCCGGATCACATCCTCCTCCTTCACCTGATCGAGGCCGAAGGCAATGTTGTTGAAGATGGTATCATTAAACAGGATGGATTCCTGTGTGACGATGCCTAAAAGGTCCCTCAATGATTGAAGTCCGATATTTTTGACCGGGATTCCATCCAGCAGTAATTCGCCATCGTCGATGTCATAAAACCTCGGGATCAGATCGGCCAGGGTAGACTTCCCGCCGCCAGAAGGGCCTACCAGGGCGATGGTTTTACCCTTGGGAATCCTGAGGTTTATGTTTTTCAGGACAGGCGTGTTTTCATACGAGAAGGATACATTCCGGAATTCAATCTCCTTTTCGAAACTGTTGATCCTTACCGGATCCTTGCTGTTGACTATGGCCGGTTTTGTATCGATGATCTTGAAGATCCGGTCACCCGAAGCAATTGCCCGCTGAACATGGGCGACGGCCTTTGAGATATTTTTAGCCGGGTTCAATACCTGGGCAAAGATGATGATATAGGTCAGGAAGCCCGAAGCATCCAGAACGGATTCCTGGTTGAGGATCAATGAACCCCCATAAACCACAATTCCGGCGATAAAGATCACACCGACAAATTCCGATAAAGGGGAGGCCAGTTCCCTCTTTTTGGAAAATGAGATGTAGGTATGGGCATATTGACAGGTTTCCACCCTGAATTGCCTGTTGATATACCGGGTAGCGTTAAAGGCCTTAATGATCCGGAGTCCGGAGATCATTTCCTCCGTTTCATTCACGATCCGTCCCAGGATCTCCTGGGTGATTTTTGCTGTTTTTCTCAATTTCCTGGCGATCACGGTTATGATCCCGCCTGCCACCGGCAGGAGAATCAGGGTGAAAAGCGTAAGATTCGGGGAAACGATAAATAAATAGACAAAGGATAGTATGATGGTCAGGGGATCCCTGAAGACAACTTCCAAAGCCAGGGTGATCGAATTCTCGATCTCCTGTACATCGTTCGTGATCCTCGACATGATATCGCCTTTTCTTTCATTGGAGAAAAATCCGAGATGAAGGTGGCTGACGGTTTCGAATATATGCTGCCTGATATTTTTAACCGTGTTTGATCTGATGATCGCAAGCATGATCATCGATAAGTACCTGAACACGTTGGCGAGCAGATTTGAGAAAATAATGATGGTACAGACGAAAACGAGTGATCCGAAACTTCCGAATTTTTCCGAAGCCTGGATGAAATGATAATAAAACAGGTGAATAACATAGTCCAGCGATAATTCCCATTCCGGTGGATTCGAGTATAGTTCCATCAGGCCGGGGTCCATCTGTTTGAAAATGATGTCGAACAGGGGTTTCAGGAGGGTTAAATTGATCAGTCCGAAAATGACGCCGAAAAACGTATACACCAGGTATTGCGGCAGGTATATTCTGAGGGGTTTTGAATAAGATAGAATTCTAACCAGTATCTTCATTAAATCAATTTTTACTCAGCGGAACGAGGGATATTGATGTTTAGGATACTTTTCCCATTTCCTGTAATAATCCGTAAGGGGTAAAACTAACCTTATTTCTTCTGGTTTCTTCAAAGATCAAATAATTATTGTTTTTTCTGCTCAACAATTTATGATGCAGATGGTATTGTACGGCCAGGTTCCGGATGCTTCTGATTCCGATTCCTGCCAGCCCTGCGCGGTATTCAATATCTGTATCTTCCCCGACCGTGGGTGCTAAATACCGTTCATCGAATCCATTGATCCTGTAAAGGTCTTCCCAGGAAATTGAAAAATTAGCCCCCAGAAGGTCTTTCCTTTTCATCATGAGAAAAAGTCTGAGCCAGGGAAGGTACAGTCCTTTTTCCGCATGGGTAATTTCTCCTGATATCCCTTTCAGGAGCCAGGTGAGAATATTTTTCTCCAGGAATCCATTACGTATTTTTTCGGGCGTAAGCTGATCCGATATCTTTTCGGACAGGTTTATTCTACGGCCTGATAAAATGATCCCGGACTGCCGGTTCCGGATATGTTCCCTGATGAAATTCCTGTGTGGAATACAATCCCCGTCAATAAAGATCAGGTATCCGGAGGCCGCCTGCCTGACGGCTTGGTTCATGATGATGTTTTTTCTCCACCCTT
>JAGTVG010000462.1 GCA_018224645.1 Cyclobacteriaceae bacterium | reverse complement strand
TTTGAAGATTGAGAATCTTCCGGATATACATAATGATATTGCCAGTGCTCCAATCCATTCTCAAAACTGCCATTCAATACTTCGGCATTCCCTTCCAGTTCCCATTTATACCTGAACCAGAGTGGATCCTGGCCGGAGGAATATTCCCGGAATTGATCAGGATACTGGAATTTTCTCCCCGTGACGGTCAGGAAACTGATCCTTGCCCTTTCCCCTTCTACATCCACAATCCCTATTCCCTGGGACGGCCCGCCATAATAATCCTCTTCCCCGAAAGCCCTCGGCCGGTATCCTGCCGGCGGAAGATTGATCATCCGCATTCCCATGAAATTTACGGCAGTCTTGCTGGATGCCCTGAGCGGTATATGGACATGTCCGCTGAAAACATATTGAACATTCCCATGAACTGTCAGTATTTCATACAACAGCCGGTTGATATGCACCGGATTCACATAACTCACCAGGGGATTGATCCCGGCAGGATGCATAGGAACATGCTGGAAAAAGAAGACGGGTTTCTGCCGGTTTTTCGCTAAATCCAGCTCCAGCCAGTCGAAATAATGCGGATGTGTTTCCCAGAAATTATTCCGTAAAGGATCCGGCCAGACAATAAAATGCCATTCCCCCACATCAAAGGAATAAAGCAGTTTTTCAATACCATTGACCCTTTTTTGTGCGGCAAAATAATTATCGAATGCAGACATGTTGTATCCCGGTGTAAATACAGACCTGTACTTTGTCTCATGGTTGCCGATCTCAAGCAGGATGGGCTGATGCAGCTTTTCATAATATCCGATCATCCGGTTGAAATTTTTTTCCTCGCCCTGGCTGTCGGTAAGATCTCCCAGGATCAGGGTAAAAATGGAAGACGGATCCAGCTTACCGGCCAATTCTATACTTTCTTCAATAAATGCATTATGAATCTTTATCCGTGTGGGACTGGCATTTGCAGTTTCTGAAGGATCACCCCCCTGCGGATCTGCCATGATCACAAAACGGTATTCATTTTTTTCAGTGGGTATGCCCAGCCCGCCGGCATCGACAGTGCCAATCTCATGATATGGAAGGCCTGATACGGTAATTTTAACATTTTTGCTTTCCCTGACCACCTCAGGACCTCTAACGACCTCGGACAAAGGGAATTTATGGGATTCTTTATCCACATGAATGATCATGATCGAATCGTCATTAAGGTTTTCCAGCCAGCAGGCCAGAACATGTTTGACTTCAGGATCCGCTGTAAGATCAAAAGTACTTTTTTCTCTATCGATAAAATCGTCCTGTAAGCTGAAGTAATCCCTGACCCTGTTGACCTTGCCCCTTCGAATATTAATTTTTCCCTTTAATCTATCTCCCTCCCCCCCTGATTTCCCTTCCATTAATATCCGGGCAGCCACCAATCCTTCTTCATTTATCAGATCCCCAAACGATCCCACTCCCGGATATTCATATTCAAGGGTATCATTTCCCCCTTCCGGATTTAGCATTCCCGGGATTATCAGAGATGAGGTTAGCCCTTTACCGACCTGTTTAAAAAATTTCCTGCGTTTCATACTCTTTCAGATTTTACACGCAATGATCATTTTGAAAATTCTTTCATCAATCTTATCCTTTCCATTTAAAAAACCAAGATATCATGTTATAATTTCTCGGGAAAACATTACTTTTGCCCATTGGTGAAGATCATTTTTTCCTGTTTCTAAATTCATTCAAAGGTAAAACGGCGGATAATTTTAAAGATGTCTTCTCATAACGGAACTTTTTATTCTGTAAAACATTTTATAAGGTAGTGGTGCGAAAGCATAATTCATAATCCCACGATAAGGGATTGATTTTTATGAGGAAATTATCAATACACTGATCAACTATATTTTTTATCCATGAATGCAAAAATGTATCCCGACAAAAAGAATTTGTACAGGCTGCCATATTCGATGAATGACAACCCGATTGGCTGGATTGAAGCAACGGACATTTGTAACATCAAGTGTAAAGGCTGCTACCGGTTGATTATCGGTGAAGGGCACAAACCGGTTGAAAAGATCAAGGAGGAAATCCTGTTTCTGAAAAAATGGAGAAACTGTGATAACATAACCCTGGCCGGAGGAGAGCCCGTTTTGCATCCGGATATCCTGGAAATCGTATCCTTCATCACCAGCCTGAAAATGAAAACCGTAATCCTTACCAATGGATACGCTTTAAATGATAAGATGTTAAAGGATTTTAAGGATGCTGGTTTACTGGGATGGAGTTTCCATATCGACATAACCCAAACCAGGCCTGAATTTCAGAAAAAGAAAATCGCCAGTGAAAAAGACCTGAATGATCTCCGCTTGAAATTTGCCAGGATGATCAAAAAATATGGATTCTATTCACATTTCGGAATCACTGTAACTGCCGATAATCTTCGTGAGATTCCCGATTTTATCCGGTGGGCTTTGGACAACATCATGCTTGTCAATGGAATATCCCTGATCATTTACAGAGGTATGCCAGTCATGCCAGGCGTGGAGTATTTTGCCCGGGACAAAAAAGTGGATGTAAACCTTGGAAATCTGGGTTATACGGTTGATGCTGAGGAATACAAAAAGATCTATATCAAATCTGAGGATGTATATGCCGTGATTAAGGAACATTTCCCCGATTATGAGGCCATGGGCTATCTTGGTGGTACGATCGACCACACTTCGTTTAAATGGTTATGGGGGACCCTTTTTGCCAACACAAAGGGTAAAACATTCGGGGCCATGAGCAAAAGGACGCTTGAGCTGGCACAGGCAGTTTATCATTATACCCATGGTACATACCTGGTCTATCCAAAAAGAAGGATTGGCAGGATGATCTTTATCATGTCACTGATCGACCCGCTGGTCAGGAAGGCCTTCTGGAAATACCTGAAATACTGCCTCGGAAATCCTGTGCGGTTCTTCTATCCAATGAAATCCCTGGGAATCGGTATGGTCCAGGCACCGGATATGCGTGAGGACGGACAGATCGACATGTGTGATGACTGCCCGGATATGTGCGTGTTCGAAGGCAGGCTTATCAATTCATGCCGCCTGGATGAATGCCGAATATTTGGTGATCTCCTGCATATCCATATCGATAAGGAAGTTGTGAATCAACAATTAAAGGAGAAGAAGACAGAAGGAGTCGGGGTGGAATAAACAAGCTGGAAGGCGGAAGCCGGAAGCCTGAAGCAGAACGCAAACGGATCGATTGATCGGCCAGGCGACATACGTGGATTGTGGTTCGGTAATTGCTAATTAAGGGAGATCGCGAAGTTTGTTAACGCAGAAATCGCCAGGATTTTAACCACGGAGATCTCAGGGTTTACAGAGAAGGATTATAATGATTTTATTGATCAGGCGCAGGTCGCCCCGACCAGTGCCAACCCTTGAATATGAACCAAAGTTTTCCCACGTGGCTATCCTGGCAGCGTAAGCTTCAGGCTTCCGGCTTCCGCCTTCCGGCTTTAATTGTTGCTCGCCAGCCTCCTTAAACAGAAATACTGGTGGTTGTGGGCCCTGCCGGTAGAAGCGGTAAATCCCCAGATCACCTGCGATTTGCCTGAAAAGATATCTTTCATCAGGTCCCTGTTCCCGTTAAAAACAATTTCCCCATCGAGCACGACGGTTATGTTCTTTTTCACAGGATCCCAGCGGAAATAAAAACTATGCAGCCGGTCATCTTCCAGATCGAAGCTCAAATCATCTCCATTCCAGTGTTCCTGATGCATACTGATCCCATTCTGAAGATAGGCA
This sequence comes from Cyclobacteriaceae bacterium, assembly GCA_018224645.1. Classification (GTDB taxonomy): domain Bacteria; phylum Bacteroidota; class Bacteroidia; order Cytophagales; family Cyclobacteriaceae; genus JAGTVG01. The sequence goes on along the minus strand of JAGTVG010000462.1, from coordinate 2,540 downwards.
ACATGATCAGATGCTGGATCATTCTGCCAGGGATTCTGATAGGTGTCAAATTCAATCGCGATCGACGGGGAAATGGAATTCCCATCTCCGTTTGGATTGAACCGGCCATAGCCCATACACTCTCCCCAGTTGCCGAAAGCACCGAATCCCCGGGGATCATCATGAACAACAAATGTGATGCCATCAGCCCCCTCATCCTTGTTTCCCAGGTAAATGTCAAATTCAATCTGAAAATGCCGGTTCAGGTCCAGCTTGTTTTCATTATACGCAATCCCTTCTGAATAAGGAACATCCGGTGTAAGTTGTATACAGCCATTCGGCATTTCCTTTGCATTCCCCAGCATGATGTATTGTGCACGGGAAGTCTCTGGTAAAAGGAACAAGAATAACGGTAGCAGGATAATAGGTTTTAACACGATAAAGAATTATAAAATCCGGTTATAAAGGGAAACCTGATAAATTATTCGCAGTTAACCGGAAAGGGATTATTCCCGGGTAATTGATCCGCCTGCTTTCGCAGACACACTGGCGGGGAACAATTCGACCGATGGGATACTCCCTGTCCGCAGAAAACCAATCAATGAATCATCCGGTAAGACTATGTCAGCATGATTAATTTATGAAAATAATCATTTTTTATCAATTAAAACATCATTGGCGGTGAAATATGATTAATTTAATCCGGTGAGTTTTCCCTGTTCTGAAAAATTTTTTTATCGGGGAAGAAAAACTAAATTAATGGCTGGTTTTTTTACTGTTTCCATGAAAAGAAAAAATATATTCACACATGTCATCATGGCCATTATCCTGGCCCATCCGGTATTATCACTCGGACAAGCCTATGTGCGGATCAATCAGGTAGGATATCTTCCCGGTGAATCCAAACAGGCAGTTGTATTTTCAAACAGGAAAGTTCCCGGTAAATTCAGCGTGATCAATGCTGAAAATCAACAGGAGGTTTACAATGGACGTTTAACAAGGATTGAAAATGGCTGGGGCAATTTTAAGTTTTATTATCTGGCAGACTTTTCCGGCTTTACAGCACCGGGAAGCTACCAGATCCGGGTGAATGATCCGCAGGATACAAGTTATCATTTTCATATCGGTGAAGATGCTTATTCAGGCTATACAGAGGATATACTTAATTTTATGCGCCAGCAGCGCTGCGGCTATAACCCGTTTTTTGATGAGGTTTGTCACCAATGGGATGGGAGGACCCTGTATGGGAATTTGCCGGATTCTACCTATATCGATGCCTCCGGTGGATGGCACGATGCGGGCGATCAGCTGAAATACCTCATTACATCCAGTTTTGCGACTGGTTTTATGCTGTTGGCCTATGAATTGGAGCCTGGAAAATTTGATGATCTTACCGACGATCTGGGCAGACCTGGCTCAAATGGTTTGCCGGATATTCTGGATGAAGCAAGATGGGGTCTGGACTGGATCCATAAATTATATGGCTATCCCGAAGTTCTGATACACCAGGTCGCAGATGACCGTGACCACCTCGGCTGGAAATGGCCGTTTAAAGATCCTTCGGACTATGGCTGGGGAAGCAATAGTTACCGTGTGGCTTATGTGGCTACCGGTAAGCCCCAGGGACTCCGGGAACATAAAAGCCTGGCAACAGGTCTGGCCAATGTCGCAGGCAGGTCTGCCGCTGCACTGACACTGGGTTACAGGATTTTCAGGGATCTGGATTCTGCCTATGCTGACCAATGTCTGAAAAAGGCAATTGACCTGTATGCCTATGCCAGAAAAAATGAAGGTTACCAGCAGGGTAATTCCTATGGGGCACCTTACCGGTACAATGAAGAAACATGGGCTGACGATATGGAGTGGGCAGCCGCGGAACTGTATAAAACAACAGGTAAAAAGTCCTATCTGGATGATGGGATCCGTTACGCCAAAATGATCAATGTGACTTCCTGGATGGAACTGGATTCCGCTGCGCATTACCAGTTTTATCCATTCATCAATATCGGACACTTTGCCCTTTACCCCAGTGTTGATGAATCGTTCAAAAAGGAACTTGCCGGCTTTTACATTTCCGGAATAGAGAATTGTAAAGCCCGGGCGGATAAAAATCCATTCGGGATTGGTGTTCCTTTTATCTGGTGCAGCAATAATCTGGTCACGGCACTGGTAACCCAGATCCTTCTGTATGAAAGGATGACCGGAGATTCATCCTACCATGCAACGATGTTATCGCACCGGGATTGGTTGTTCGGGAAGAATCCCTGGGGCACCTCTATGTTCATGAATATACCGCAGCATGGGGAATACCCGGTAGATGTACATACAAGTACCTGGGCGCTGACCAGGAAGGAAGTACCGGGAGGTCTTGTGGATGGTCCGGTTTTTACCTCCATTTATAATAAGCTGCTGGGTTTGGATTTGAATCAGGAAGATGAATTCAGTATATTCCAGAATGATCATGTGGTCTATCATGATGATATCGGTGACTATTCCACCAATGAACCGACCATGGATGGAACGGCCGGTGCGGTGCTTTTGATCGCGGCTTTCAGTGATAA
>JAGTVG010000461.1 GCA_018224645.1 Cyclobacteriaceae bacterium | reverse complement strand
ATTAAATGGATTTTCACCCCATCCCGGTCCGAAGCGTTCATTCAACCATCCGCTTTTAAAATTGGGAGCTGAACCTGCATCAGGCTGATTGGCTTTATCTTTCCAGGCCAGATTCCAGGTCTCGCCGGCATCGCCGGTTTTTGCTACGCCAATGCATATCGAATCTTCACTCGTCCTGAAATTTGCGTACGATACATAAACTACCTCCGGATTGTTCTGACACGTGGCGATGGCCCGCCATTCAGGAAATTCTTCACCTGGATGACATTTGGAGATGAGATCATCCTGAATGTTCTTCCATGTTTTTCCATAATCGCTGCTCAGGAAAATACCTGGCCTGCCACCCTCAGGATCAAAATAGGATCTCCCCTTGATCGCATAAATCATCATTTTACCGGTTTTGGAGGAATAACCTGCCGCATATTCTGTAAACCGTTCCACGTCATCCGGCAAGGCATGAACATGTAAATCCCCACCGTCTTCAAAAGAGATCGATGTACTGCCCGTTATCATGATTTTACGTTTATCGGCAGGTGATGAAGGATCAATAAAAATATTTTTGACAGGTTCATTCAATTCAAATTCTTTTGTCCAGGTTTTACCCCAGTCCGAGGAGATGTATAAGCCGGGTTCGCCATCAATATCGATTGCAGCATACAGTTTTTTTGAATCCTCCGGATCTATGGCCAGTGCCTGAACCGTTCTTTCCGTATTGTCTCCTGTTACCAGGATCTCGGCGGCATGATCTCCTTTTGATACAATGCCCCTGATAGCCTCCGGTACAGGATATATCACCTGCCAGGTATTTCCCCTGTCAGTACTTCTGAACAGCGCAATTGAACGTGCATAAACCACATCAGGATCATTCGGATCAAAAACGTAAAACCGGTTGACACCCCGCAAATTGAACATCCGCCACGAATCGCCGCCGTTATACGTCACATAGGATCCGGTCATATCGCAACTAACGAATACAAGGTCCGGGTCATGAGGACTAACTGCGGGATGGAACATGGCACCTCCGCCACCGGGTCCGACATAACCCCAGTCGTCGTTCCTGCCATTTGGATTTGAAATATCTGATGGCGGGGTGTTTTCTCCAGTGCAGGATACGACATGCAACAGGGCAAGGAGTTGCAATATATATGCTGCGGTGAGGTAAATATGCCTTATCGATTTATTCATGGTTCAGATCGTATAAAAGTTTTTTCACGCGCTACTTCAGTTCAATTTACTGAAGTATTTAAATTCATCAAGAGCATTCCATATTAAACATAGAATCATATCATCTTTTCAATGATTAATATCAAATCCGATGCCCGTATTTGTTTAGTTTTAAATGATTGCTTCAGGCCTTTTTATTATTTGCTGGTTGTAATCAATGATTTTAGGTCGGAGAAGCATCGTGATATCCGAAAACATCGGAATATCCATTTTTTAAATCATAAATACGTTATTAAATCAATCTGTCAACTATGAACCGGTTTCTCATCAGATTTTTTTTATTTGGATTTTTTGCATTGACAAGCAAAATAATTTCTGCTCAGGTCATTTATGATCCCCCGGAAAAGAAATTAATGGAATTCAGCTGGGCATCCCCCGATACGAGGGAATACAGCCAGAACACCAGGCTATATGATTCCGGACCTTTTGACGGGATCAGCGTCAAGTTGACCAAGGAAGTGGGAGGCGGGAACATATTTATGTTGGAGAACTGGTCCGCTGTTTCGGAAGAAGTCAAGGAGCAGGAATATGAGCGAATAAAGGCAATTGCGGAAAAAGCTACCCTTGAAGACAATTTCCTTGTACTTTATGGAGCTTCCCAAATGGACTGGTTCTCGGATGCGGACTGGAGGGAGGTTGAAGTATATTTACGATTTGCCGCGAACCTGGCCAGGATTGGTAAATTCAAGGGTATACTCTGGGACCCCGAGCCTTATAAACCCGGGAAAAATCCCTGGAGAATGAGTGAACAACCGGACCGGGGCGAGAGGACCTACTATGACTATTATCTGCAGGTCAGGAAAAGAGGCGCCCAGTTTATCAGGATTCTACAGGATGAGTTCCCGGGTCTGACAATATTGTCTCTGAGGGAGTTTTCCGATTACCAGACGGCTTCGCCTTTCTCTCAGGCTATTTTGCCCCTTAAGGATAAAAAACAATCCAGGGCCACCCTGGAAGATGCCTGGTGGGCCCTTCACCTGCCCTTTAGCCTGGGGATTCTGGACGCCATTCAAGATGACGTGGTATTTATCGATGGAAATGAAGAAGCATACTATTATACCTCAGCCCTGGAGTACTACAAAGTACGTAATGAGATCTTTAATGATACAAGGGCTCTTATCCCTGCCGGTCTTCATAAAAAATTCAAGGCCAACTATTACCTGGGACATGCGGTATCAGTCGACTATATCCTCGGAAACTGGGCAGGCGTTTTGAATGGATTCCCATACCGCCTTTCAGGGCAGGGGAAAGTACTTACACCGGAACAGCAGGCATTGTGGTTTGAACACAACGTATACTATGCTTTAAAGACTTCAGACCAATATATTTGGATGTATACAGAAGATGCCAACTGGTGGACCGGTGAGAATATTCCGGAAGGTTTTGCCGAAGCCCTGAAAAGGGCAAGGCAGAAAGTGAATAAGATTGAGCCGCTCGGATTTACCGTGGAAAAAATGCTTGAGCAGGCCCGGGAACGTGCTGAACAACGGGGAAAATGAAAACCGAATTAAGCGAATAAAATAAACCGCAACAGACAGAAACATCTGGATTTTTAATTTACCGGAGACAATGCATCGGGGATCATGAAGTAGAAAAAATTAATTTGTGCATGAAAAAACTGTTTACAATCATTTTCATTATTGTGGCAAATGTATTTTCCAATCCGGGTATGGCTCAAAGGGAATTTCACCGGTGGGCAGAAATACCTCCGATGGGTTGGAACAGTTATAACTGCTTTGGTGCCACTGTAAACGAATCAGAAATTAAAGGGAATGCTGAAATCATGGCTGCCCATCTGAAACGGGTCGGATGGCAATATATTGTTATCGATTATTGCTGGTATTATCCCCATGTTGCTGCCCTCAACAATCCGCCCCAGACACCGGATTATCATCCCTCCCTTCCCATGGATGAATTTGGCCGGCTGCAGCCTGCCGTCGACCGTTTCCCTTCGGCCACCGGGAGCAGGGGATTCAAACCCCTTGCAGATTATGTTCACAGTCTCGGTTTAAAATTCGGGATCCATGTGATGCGGGGAATTCCGAGGGAAGCGGTAGCCAGGAAAACGCCGGTTATGGGAAGCATTTATAATGCTGACCAGATCGCCAACACCACCAGTACCTGCAGCTGGCTGAACCTGATGTACGGAGTGGACATGTCAAAACCCGGAGCCCAGGAATATTATAATTCGCTTTTTGAATTGTATGCTTCATGGGGTGTGGATTACGTGAAGGTCGATGATATCTCATCCCCCTATCACGCCGGAGAAATCGAAGCCATCCGGAAAGCCATCGACCGTTGTGGCAGACCGATCGTGCTCAGCCTGTCACCCGGGAATGAAACACCCGGAGAGCAGGCCGGACATGTGATGGAACATGCCAACCTTTGGCGCATTTCTGCTGACTTCTGGGATGAATGGTCTCAATTAAAAGAACAGTTTGAATTATTGCATAAATGGGAGAAATTAATTGGGCCCGGACACTGGCCTGATGCGGACATGATCCCGGTCGGTTTGCTGAACCGGCGTGGGCCTGGTGACGGCACAGAACGCCGCTCCCGTTTTACGGATATAGAGAAATTCACAATGATGACGCTCTGGGCGATCGCCAGGTCTCCCCTGATGTATGGCGGCGATCTGATGATGATGCGGCCCGTGGAATTGACATTGCTGACCAACAAGGAGGTTCTGGAGGTCAACCAGAACAGCAGCCATAACCGCCAACTTTTCCGCAGGGAGAACCATGTAGCCTGGATCGCGGATGTTCCCGGCTCAGCCGATAAATACCTGGCCCTGTTCAATCTGGGAGAGGATCCGTCGACACCGGTTATGGTTTCCCTTGAAGAGGCAGGCGTAAGAGGAAAGGTCCAGGTACGTGACCTATGGCAGAAAAGGGATATCGGGAGGTTTGAAAAATCAATTTCATGGCAGGTACAGCCGCATGGTTCAGTCCTGTTCAGAATTATATCGGTGCGATAATCGTTTCCGGGATTTTTGCGATCCATGATAATCGGGTCACTGAATATGTTTTAGGCTGATCGGTAAGCAAACTGCCTGTTAGAACTATGAGTAAAATTAAAACCCCGATTCTTTTGGTCTTACTTGCCATATATGTAATTGTTTATTGCATGTCAAGCTGTAACAGGGAGTCGCCTGGGCTTGATGATCTGAACATCAGAACTACTGAATATGCCAATGATCCGACAAACTTTTCTAACCCTGAAAGGGGATTTTTTGGACAGCAACTCTCGGACAGCAATTCCCCGTCAGCTCTTTGGCCCGGTTATCTGGATCAGTTGAGAGATATAAATATCACCCTCGTGCGCAGATTATACAGCATGACCACCTTCAGGGCTGATCCCATCTCCATGGATTTTCTTCAGCATATCCAGGAGGATTTAGACTTGATCAGGAATAAAGGATTCAAGATCATTTTACGGTTTGCCTATACCTTCAATGAACCTGAACCGCATAATGATGCTCCGCTTCAAGTAGTATTGTCACATATTGATCAATTAACCCCGATACTTCAGCAAAATGCGGATGTGATCGCATTGATGGAAGGAGGATTTATTGGTCGTTGGGGGGAATGGCATACTTCGAGCAACGGCCTTGCCAATCCGGATGATATGAGGACCATCCTGTTCAGACTCCTCGATGTTCTGCCGGAAAATAGAGCGGTGGCCATAAGGTACCAGCAGGCAAAAAAGGACATTTATGAGAGAGATGATCCGATCGGGCTGGCACAGGCATATAACGGAAGCAACCGGTCGAGGACCGGGCATCATAACGACTGTTTTGTGGCGGATGTGGATGATTGGGGGACCTATTGGCCCATTAATGAGGCCAGTCTGAATGCACAGAAGGACTATCTCAATCAGGAGAATAAGTATCTGCCTCAGGAAGGTGAAACCTGCAATTGCAATCCTCCTGGATCAGATTGCCCTCACGCATTGCAGGAACTGGAAAGAATGCGCTGGAGTGCACTGAACAAAGATTATATAGATTGTGTGCTGGACAGCTGGGCTACTCAGGGTTGCTATGACGAAATAGCCAAACGATTGGGGTATCGGTTCCGGTTGATACGGTCCGAAATTCCTAAATCCGTTCCCCTTGATTCTATTTTAGCGGTCAGTTTCACCCTCCGGAACGATGGTTATGCCACACCTTACAATGCCCGGGACCTGGAACTGGTCCTCCGTTCAGAAGCCGACGGTTCTGTCCAACGTTATAAAATTGATTCGGATCCCAGGAAGTGGCTGCCTAATGACGGTGAGATCCGGGTTGATTTCAGCATCGTCATTCCGGATACCTTTGTCCCCGGAGAGTATGAAGTGCTCCTGAATCTGCCGGATCCGGAACCGACATTAAATACCGATCCAAGGTATTCGATACGTCTTGCCAATCAGAACGTTTGGGAACCTGGTACCGGTTATAATTCCCTTTTAACAGATATTATGGTTATAGAGTAATGCGAATCCAAAAAATATCATCAATCTTGCTGTTCATCTTTACGTTTCCATCAGCTGTATTTGCACAGTCTTCCTTTTTCAATGTATTGGAGTATGGCGCAATTAATGACGGCCGGACACTGAATACCACAGCAATCCAGGAAACGATTAACGCTTGTGCCAAATCAGGTGGCGGGACGGTTTATTTCCCCGCCGGAAGGTATGTTTCCGGGACCCTTTTCCTTAAAAGTCACGTCAAACTTCACCTGGATGCAGGAGCCGTACTTGAAGGAAGCAGGAACCTGGAAAATTACCCGGTGACACTTACCGGCATCAGATCCTATACAGGGCATCGGGCCATCTGCTTTTCCTTGATATCTCAAAAATACACCTGTGGACCGATACCCTCCATGCCATCGCCATGGGTTACCTGGTCAGTTCCATCCTGATCCTCGAGGTCAGCCTGAAATGGCAGATCCTGGTCACCGGATCTCTCCTGCTTCTGTACTGGGGAATCATGGCATGGGCTCCCATTCCCGGTCATGGGTCCGGATTCTTTGAACCGGAACTGAACTTCGCCCTGTATGTTGACGATGCCGTTCTGGGCCATTTCCAGGAAGGTTACGGATGGACGTATATTGTCACCAACCTGACTTTCATCTGTTCCGTCATGCTGGGCGTATTTGCAGGTTATATCCTTCAATCGGATCAAAGGCCGATGAAGAAGTTTGCGATGCTCGCACTTGCCGGCGCCGGTTGTGTGTTGCGGGCAGGATATGGGGGATATGGTTCCCGATCATTCATCATCTGTGGACCAGTTCAATGGTGCTATATGCAGGCGGTTTGAGCTTTCTGTTATTGGCTCTTTTTTACCTGGTGATCGATGTATGGGGATATCAGAAATGGGCATCTGTATTTGTAGTGATCGGTTCGAATGCTATTGCGGTTTATGTGGCCACCCGATTGTTCGATTTCACCCTGATCGGGTACGTTTTTGTGGGAGGACTGTCGTCCTGCCTGGGTCGATGGGGGAATTTTGTGCAGGAACTGGCAGCGGTGACCATCATCTGGCTCATTCTCTATTGGATGTACAGGAAAAAAACCTTCATCAAGATCTGAATGACCCAAGGTATCATTCCCAGACCTTTATACCGGGGATTGTATTGGTTTAAGAAAAATGCTCTATTATGGAATAGTAAATAATCCACCTTCTTAGAAGGTGGCTTTGATTTGCCCCCAAAGGGGGCTTCAAAAATCGAACTTATGTTGTTGACTCTCGGCACGTTTTTCTTCATCCTCCTGATATTTTACATATCGCTTGATCAACTCTTCATCAATACCAATTGTACTGACAAAATAGCCACGGGCCCAGAAATGATTTCCCCAATATGGTTTCTGCTTCATCTTCGGATAACTCCTAAACAACTTTATGGCCAACTTCCCTTTCAATGTCCCCATCAATTCAGAAATAGACACCTTTGGCGGAACCGACACAACAAGATGAATATGGTCACTTTGAACATTCATCTCCTGTATCTCACATTTCTTCCATTCACAAAGCATTCTGATATCTTCCTCAACAAATTGTTTAACCTCTCCTTGCAAAATCCGAAACCGGTATTTGGGTACCCATACAATATGATAATCACACTTATATACAACATGAGACAATTTCTTGTACTTACTCATGTCGCAAATATAGGCATAGCCTTTAGAACATTACCACCGTCAAAGACGGTGGATTTTAAT
>JAGTVG010000460.1 GCA_018224645.1 Cyclobacteriaceae bacterium | reverse complement strand
TTCTATTCGGTTTCACCTTTCGAAAGTCCCTGAAGAACCCGCCGGATCTCATTGGCTTCCTTCATCAGGATATAACTGCCCGAAAGATCATTTTCATCAATGATCTGTTTAAAGTATTGAAGTTTTTTAATGTAAGCATCCAGTGCTTCAGAAACATTTTTCTGATTCTGGGAAAAAATCGGGGCCCACATGTCCGGTGAGCTCTTTGCAAGTCTGACTGTAGAGGAAAAACCGCTGCCTGCCATGGCAAAAATACTCCTTTCATCCCTTTCCTTATCCAGGACCGTGGAACCGAGGGCAAAAGAACTGATATGACTGAGGTGGGATACATAGGCTATATGACGGTCATGTTCAATGGAATTCATATAAATGATCCTCATTTCCAGAGTCCTGAAAAGGTCTTCGAGGCGTTGTACCGCACCGGGATCGCTATTTTCCCTGTCGCAGATGATCATCATTTTATGTTTAAGAAGGGAGGAAAAAGCAGCATCGGGTCCGGAATTCTCCGTTCCGGCGATGGGATGAGCAGCCACATACCTGTGACGTTCCGGATGCTGATCGGCTGCTTTACAGAGCTTTTCCTTTGTTGACCCAAGATCGGTCAGGATCGCATTCTCCTGGAGAAGGTCCAGGGCTTCGACGATCTGCTTTGTCATGATATCAACGGGAGTAGCAAGGATCACCAGTTCCGAATTCCTGACACCCGTCTCAAAAGAAACGACCTGATCTGCTATCCCCAGTTCAAGAGCTTTCCGGGCATTTTCTTCACTGGTTTCCACCCCCCGTATAAATATGTCACTGTAAACACTCTTTAATCCAAGGGATAAGGACCCTCCCAGTAATCCCAGTCCGACAATGCATATATTCATTTTTCAGGTCTTAAAATCCTTTAACCGTTCAAGGGCTTTCCTGTATACTGTCTGTGACGAGCAGAGCGAAATTCTGACAAACCTGCTGCCTTTTTCCCCAAAAACAAAACCAGGGGTAATAAATACTTTATGTTCATAAAGAATGCGATCAACCCATTTTTCAACATCCTCCACAGAACCGGGGATTCTTGCCCAGAGGAACATGCCCACCTGTCCCTGCTCCCATGTACATCCCAGATTATACAGCAACTCATGAACAAGTTCCCTGCGCAGACGGTATGCCTCGTTCCGCTGTGAATGCCATTCTCTCGGATTCTCCAGCGCAACAACGGCGGCTTCCTGGATACCCCGGAACATGCCGGAATCGAAATTGCTCTTAATTTTAACAATTTCATTGATATACTCCCGGTTGCCTCCGATCCATCCTACCCGCCATCCGGCCATGTTATGCGATTTGCTCATGGAATTCAGTTCCAGGCTTACTTCAAAAGCTCCTTCAGTGTGTAATAAACTTAAGGGCGGGCCATCGTTCAACACCAGGCTGTAAGGATTGTCATGACAGACGAGGAATTTTCTTTCTTTTGCAATCCTGACGATGCGGTCGAATATTTCAGCCCTTGCCGGTGCTCCCGTAGGCATGTGAGGATAATTGATCCATAAAATCTTTACACCCGGGAGATCGGCTTTTTCAAGATATTCGAAATCAGGGCTCCAGAAATCGTTCTCCTTCAGGGGATAGGTTTCCACCACTCCGCCTACCATTTCAGATACAGCCCGGTATGCCGGATAACCCAGTTCAGGGACAAGCACCTTATCCCCCGGATTAAGGAATGCAAGTGAAATATGGGTGATTCCTTCCTTCGACCCCATCAGCGGCAAAATTTCATGGTCAGGATTAAGATCCACACGGTAGATTTCCGAATACCAGTGTGCGATGGCATCCCGGAGGTCTGCAATCCCCCGGTAAGGCTGGTAACCATGATTATGGGGATTCCTGGCAGCATTGACCAGGGCATCGATGGTGGATTCGGAAGGCATCATGTCAGGGCTTCCAATCCCCAGGTTAAGGATATCATGTCCTTTATTGTTCAGCTGCCTGATTTCCTGTAATTTCTTCGAAAAATAATATTCCTCCAATTTATTCAATCGATCCGCCGGACGTATAATCATGCCTTCGTCTTTTAAAATTTCCGTGAAAATGATTAAAAAATATTAAAATGTCACATCAGATGCGCATAATATCTGACATTATCCATTCACCTCCACAATTTTATAAAGTTTATCGGAACGCCGGACAGTTCCCGGTACCGGCATGGAGAACCTGTCGCCCATCACAGCTTCATTGACTGGTTTGAGGTCGATCCTAATCTCCCGGACCTGCGATTCAATCACGCCCGTCGTCGGGCCCGTGATGAGGATCTTATCTCCTCTTTTCAACGTATTTGTCTCCAGGATAAATTCGGCCACCCCGATCTTTGAAAAATAATTCATCCCCTTTCCGACATAGACCTTGCGGTGTGTTGCGCTGGAACCATAATTTTCACTCCATTCTCCGGCATTTCTGCCCATATAATATCCTTCCCAGAATCCACGATTGAAGACGGTGCGTAATTTTTCTTCCCATGCCCGCGTCTTTTCCCTCGTAAAACTGCCATCCTTCCAGGCATCGATGGCCTGTCTGTAACAGGCGGCAGTGGTTTTTACATATTCAGGCGGACGGCCTCTACCCTCGATCTTTAAAACCTTTATACCGGCATCCAGCAACTGATCCAGGAAAGTGATCGTACTCAGGTCCCGGGGCGACATGATATACGCGTTGTTGATATCCAGTTGATAACCGTCCTCCTTTTCAGTGACGGTATAGCCTCTCCGGCATAACTGCATACACTCACCGCGGTTGGCGGATTTGTTTTT
>JAGTVG010000459.1 GCA_018224645.1 Cyclobacteriaceae bacterium | reverse complement strand
TCAAAGCTTTTCCAGGATATAAAACCTGAGATTGCCATTTTCGGGGCCACTTCCATCGGACGTGATCTCGCTCCACGGATCGCCTCAGCTCTCAGATGTGGTCTGACCGCTGATTGTACCAGCCTGGAAATCGGTGAACACGAAGATAAAAAAGCGGATAAGATCTATAAAAACCTGCTTTTCCAGATCCGGCCGGCATTTGGCGGTAACATCATCGCCACCATCATCAATCCGGAAACCAGGCCCCAGATGGCCACGGTAAGGGAAGGGGTGATGAAGAAGGAAATTTTCTCTGCAGATCATAAAGGTAAAACCACAAAACTGGATCCGGCGAAATATTTAACCGAAGAGGATTTTGTGGTCAGGATCATAGAAAGACATATTGAAAAGAAAAGAATCGACATAAAAAATTCCCATATTATCGTTTCCGGGGGATATGGTGTCGGTTCCAGTGAAAACTTCAAATTGCTTTTCGAACTTGCCGAAGTCCTTGGCGGAGAAGTCGGAGGATCAAGGGCTGCCGTCGATGCAGGTTATATCCCGCACGAAAGGCAGATCGGACAGACAGGCATAACAGTAAGGCCGAAACTCTACATTGCATGCGGTATTTCCGGCGCAGTACAGCACCGGGCCGGGATGGATCAATCATCCATGATCATTTCCATCAACAGGGATCCACAGGCGCCTATCAACAGGATTGCCGATTATGCCATCATCGGGGACGTTGCCGAGGTACTTCCCAGAATGATCAAATATTATAAACAGAATACCAAGTAAATCTCTAAAGCTATTTGAAATGGGTAATTTTTTCACGGATAACAAACACCTTAAATTCCACCTTCACCACCCGGATATGCAAAAGATCATCCGCCTGAAAGAGCGTGATTTCAGGGATAAGGATGAATTCGATTATGCTCCGATGGATTTTGAGGATACCATCGACAGTTATGAAAAGGTGTTGGAAATCGCTGGTGATATAAGTGCCAATATCATTGAACCGAATGCAGACAGCGTGGATAAAGAGGGACCCACCATCGTAAACAATGAGGTGAAATATGCGCGGGGTACCGAAGAAAATTATTCAGCCCTAAAAAAGGCGGGCCTGATCGGGATGTCTCTCCCACGTAAGTTTGGAGGCCTTAATTTTTCGATCATACCCTATGTCATGGCTGCCGAGATCGTCTCAAGGGCTGACGCGGGTTTCGCCAACATCTGGGGGTTACAGGATTGTGCGGAAACCATCAATGAATTTGGCTCGGAAGAACTCCGGGAGGAATTCCTGCCAAAGTTCACCCAGGATGGCGCTACCGGAGCAATGGACCTTACCGAACCGGATGCCGGATCAGACCTGCAATCAGTGCAGTTCAAGGCTACCTTTGATAAGGAAAAGGATGTCTGGTTGCTGAATGGCGTAAAAAGGTTTATCACCAATGGTGATGCCGATATATCACTCGTCCTTGCAAGATCCGAGGAGGATACCCAGGATGCAAGGGGGCTCTCATTATTTGTCTATGACCGGAATCACAAGGCCGTGACCATCCGCCGTCTTGAAAACAAGCTGGGGATAAAGGGTTCACCCACCTGTGAACTTGTCTTCAAAAATGCCCCGGCCAAGCTGGTGGGGGACCGTAAAATGGGGCTGATCAAATATGTGATGAGCCTGATGAATGCTGCCAGGCTGGGTATAGGCGCCCAATCGGTGGGAATTTCCGAAGCTGCATACCGTGAAGCCGTAAAATACGCCCATGAAAGAAGCCAGTTCGGCAAACCCATCATTCAGTTCCCGGCTGTGTATGAAATGCTCAGCCTCATGAAGATTAAACTTTTTGCAATCCGATCCCTGTTGTATGAGACGGCCAGGTTTGTCGATATATATAAATCATATTACCATATTTCAGAGGAACGGGCCCTGGAACCCGAGGAACGAAAGGAGTTCAAAAACAATCAGCGGCTTGCGGACATTTTTACGCCCATGCTGAAGCTGATTTCCAGTGAATACTGCAACCAGATCGCCTACGATGCCATCCAGGTGCATGGTGGAACTGGTTTTATGAAGGATTTTCCCGTCGAAAGGATCTACCGTGATGCGCGGATTACCTCCATTTATGAAGGGACATCCCAGCTCCAGGTTGTTGCCGCCATCCGGGGTGTGAACACGGGAGGCTACCTGAACCAGATCCGCGAATATGAAAACAGGACCTATAAACCCGAACTGGAATTCCTGAAGAAAAAACTGATCGGCATGACGAAAAGCTTTGAAAAATCAACCGGGGGGATCCTGGAACTGAAGGATGATGAATTACTTGATTTTCATGCCCGCCGTCTTGTGGAAATGGCCGGGAACATCATCATGGGATATCTTTTGCTCAACGATGCCGTCCGGGATGATGAATATCAGCATGCTGCCGAAATATTTATCAAAAGGGCCGAAGCCAATAACGAAGAAAAGATCTTTTATATCAAGGAGACCGGAAACAGGGATCTGGGTCTGATCAAACAGGTGGATTAACTTTTTTCAATGGTTCAATGGTTCACTGGCCGCTACCGCTGCCCGTTGTCTCGTTTACCCGTTTACCCTTTCCCTCGTTACCGCGAATCCACTTTTCCCTGCCTACCGGCCAGGCAGGCGCGTCTCCGTGTTACCACTTCTCCGCTTTTCCCCGTCTCCGCTTTTCCAGGTCTCCCCGTTACCACGTCTCCGCGTCTCCGCTTTTCCCCGTCTCCGCTTTTCCGCGTCTCCGTGTTACCACTTCTCCGCGTCTCCGCGTCTCCGCTTTTCCCCCCCAAAAAAAAAGCCCCGATTTTACCAGGGCCTTTAACTCACATTAAAAAATCATATCAAATAGTCAGGGAATCTGCCAGCTCTTCCAGTTCTCCTGAAGCGTCTCTCATCCTAAAAAATACCTTTAACAGATTTTGGCAAAAATCTCATCCCTTTCCCGCTGAAGCTTCTCCACATCATCAAGATGATGCAATTGCCTCGCTTCCTCGATTTTATGCTCCAGTTCAACAATTTGTAAAGCTCTCCTGGCATTTTCAATATCCACTGCATTTTTATATGGGGATTCCAACTCACACCTTTCAAGGTACTCAATTGCCTTGGCCAGATATTCCATTGACTTTTTCATGTTCAAAAAATAAACCTAAGTGTTATTAAGATTACAACAGGATATAAAGGAATAAATATTTAGGATTAAAATTTATGACTTTTGTCAGTTTTGAACTTTTACCATAAAACAGCTTTCCCGGTATATTTTCCGGGATCCGGAAGAAGGATGCTTCAATATCCTGTTTACATTGATAATCAACTACTTATATTCACTATCCAGGATATAATCCGTTCCATCCAAACCTGAATAAACATTCAGGACTACCTTTTTTTTAAAAAAAGGATATATCCGCTCCCCGTTATTCCTCGAGCACGGCAATGCCCGGAAGTGTTTTGCCTTCCATATATTCAAGAAGGGCGCCGCCACCCGTGGAAACATGGGATACCTTCTCACCATAACCGAGGTTGTTGATCGCTGATGCGGAATCCCCGCCGCCAATCAATGAAAATCCTCCATCATTGGTCGCCTTAACCACTGCTTCGGCGATCTCCACAGTGCCTTTTTCGAAATTCTCGAATTCAAACACGCCCATCGGTCCATTCCATAATATCGTTTTTGAATTTTCTATCACTTCAGCAAACAACTTGATGGTTTCAGGCCCGATATCCAGGCCCATCCAGCCATCGGGGATCTCCCCGGCCTTCACCACTTTTTTATTGGCCTCATTCTTAAAATCATCCGCGATCACAGTATCCACAGGCAGGATGAGCTTTACATCATGATCATTTGCTTTCTTGATGAGGTCGAGGGTAAGCTGTTGTTTATCTTCCTCCAGTAAGGATTTGCCGATGGTGCCTCCGAGCGCTTTTGAAAATGTATAGGACATGCCGCCACCAATGATCAGGTTATCCACCTTATCGAGTAACCGTTCGATGATCAGGATCTTGTCAGAAACCTTTGCACCGCCCATAATGGCAGTAAACGGTCTGCGCGGCTTATCAAGCACCTTCTGTGCATTTTCAAGCTCTGTATGGATCAGGTATCCGCATATTTTTTCCTTCACAAATTGCGCGATCACGGCCGTGGATGCATGAGCCCGGTGGGCGGTTCCAAATGCATCATTCACCCAGACATCGCCATAGGAAGCAAGCTGTTTGGCCATTTTCTTCTGGTTCTCCTTCATTTCACCTTTTTTAGCCTTGGCATCCTCCTCACTCAATCCCTCTGTTTTGGCCTTGCCTTCCTCTTCCTTATAAAACCTGAGGTTTTCGAGCAGCAAAACCTCACCTGCTTTTAATTCGGTGATCATTTTTTTCGCGGATTCCCCAAGGCAATCATCCGCGAATTTCACTTCCTTTCCGAGATGGCTGTTCAGCACAGGCAGGATATGTTTTAACGAAAATTTTTCTTCATAACCCCCTTTTGGCCGTCCGAGATGTGACATCAGAATGGCTGTTCCGCCATCTTTCAGTATCTTTTTGATGGTTGGCATGGCAGCCCTGATCCTGGTGTCATCCGTTACTTCGTATTTTTCATTGAGCGGTACATTGAAGTCTACCCTTACGACTGCTTTTTTCCCGGAGAAATTATAAGAATCAACTGTTTTCATAGGATTTGAATTGGAAATATTATGAAAAAAATTCAACAAGAATCATCCGGGTAAAGTTAACCCGAAAAATTCATAAATTTTTCGCCCGGAGGGCTGATAAGCACATTTTTCTTGATGTCCGATAATTTTTATAAAATTTAAGAATTCTGCCGGTTTACCCAATTCCCTAACAATAAGCGATTTACACTCTGCTTTTCGAGGGTTAACCCCGTGGTATTTTATTGAAAATGATTAAGTTAAATGCAGTTAGTATGCTATTTTAAAAATAATTCATGAATAATCGGGGTCAGTAAAACCGCAGGCTGAATATAAAGATTAAAAAAATCGTTAACCGTTGAATTATCACATTTAATCTTTTGAGGCAGCCCTCCGGAGCCGGTCATTGATTGCCCGCCCGAATCCTTCCTCCGGCAACAGCTCGGCAACAATGTAGGAAATACCCGGAACATCGAACCTGCGCAATGTCGTAAAAAGATTTTTGGCAGCCTCCCGCAGATCAGCCTTATCTGACAGGATGGCTTGCCTGTCCCGTGGAAAATCCGGATCGGGCGTATGATAACGGATCAGGACGGTCCTTGCAGGATCCAGCAAACTCCGGTACTGTTCCCAGTGACCCAGAAATACTTTTTTATTTCCCGGAGCATAATGTGATTCCATCATGCCGGGACCGGAAGGCCGGGAGGAAGAAGACCTGATTACCTTCACCTTCCCCACAAGATCTTCAATTTCTTCCACGGATTTACCACCCAGCCTGTGAATGACCGGTTCGTCGCCTTCAAATCCAATGATGGTGGATTCGATGCCGATATCACAATCGCCTCCATCCAGGATATAGGGGATCCTATCTCCTAGCTGTTCTGCCACATGCTGGGCGGTGGTGGGGCTTACATACCCGAATGGATTGGCACTGGGCGCAGCCAGCGGAAAACTGAGTGAATTCAATAACTCCAGGGTCATGGGATGATCAGGCATTCTGACAGCGACAGTCGGCAAACCGGAAGTGACCACATCCGGAATGATCCTGTTTTTCTGCAGGATCAGGGTCAGGGGGCCCGGCCAGAAACGGGCGGCGAGTTTTTCGGCTTTCTGCGGAATTCCGGGAACGAATTCAAACAATGCCTTCCTGGTTCCGATATGCACGATCAGTGGATCGAATGCCGGTCTTTTTTTCACCTCAAAAATCCTCAGCACCACCTCGTCATCGAGGGCATTCCCGGCAAGTCCATATACCGTCTCAGTAGGAATACCTACCAGGTTCCCATCCATTAAAAAACGGATGGCTTCTTTAATATCGCTCCCGATGATGGCCATTGGCAAAAATCCATAGCGAAAGTATCACTATTCTTTAAAATCAGACTCCTGAAAGCGCAGATTATTCACTATTCCAGAAAATTTAAGCATGAAATCAGGGAGGTTTGTTTGCCGATACCACCAGTATTTCTATTTTTACCCAATCAAAAACATCGATCATCATGAGTAATCAGACCAGAAAAATCATTCGCATCGTTTCCATTTTTATTGTACTTGTAGTGGTTTTTATCCAGCTTGACATCCTTAACATCAATTGGGCCACCCTGAACGATAATAAAATATGGCTGTTGATCATTGCTTATTTTATGCTGCTGATCACGGCAAAAGGCTGATGGGCGGCTGATTTACGGATTTATGTCCCGTCCTAAAAAAGTTTACATTTAAACATTTAATCCTTGTATTAATTGACATGAATTGGCGTTTCATTTTTTACTCATCCCTTAAGCTTTTTAAGAATCATATTGTATGCGGGAATACTCAAGATTCATCTTCTTCCCTGTGCTTTTCAGATATCAATTAAATGGGACTCAGGTGCCCTGCCAGGGATAGATAAGCCAGTCGCCGATTATTATCAAACAGGAAGCGGACAAGATTATTGACCTATTTTAAATCACTTCATCCGTAATTCTTCATCCCGCATTCCTCATTCCTCATGCAGCGTCCCTCAGGAACCAGATCTAACCGTATCAGTGACTGTATATCCCTATTTTACTTAATACCCATAATACACATTACCCCATGAATATTTTTTCCTCATAAAAAAAATAATTTACTTTAGCCCCGGATCGAATATAGAAAATTTCATTTTGCCAAAGCAATTAATCAAATGACATACGATTGGCTATACCTCCTGGGCGGACTGGTGGTAGGCGGACTGGCAGCTTTTTTTGCCACCCGGTTCTACATGCTGAATCACAGGGTATTAACCAGAGCTGAAAAGGAAATGTTTGACAGGCAGCTGCAGGACCTGGGGGTGAATAAGAGGATACTGGAGGAAAAAAATGAATCGCTCGTTATGCAACACGAAACTCTTAAAAAAGATCTGGATGGGGAACGTCAAAACAGTCTGGAATTAAACAGGCAACTGGCATCGATCCAGTCGGATTACCGTAACCTGCTGGAAAAACTGGAAACCCAGAAGAAGGAAGTTGAACGCTTGCAGGAAAAATTCACGGTGGAATTCAAAAACCTGGCCAATGAGATCCTCGAGGAAAAAAGCAAAAAATTCACGGACCAGAATAAGCTGAACCTTGGAGAGATTCTTAACCCCCTCAAGGAAAAGATCATGGAGTTTGAGAAAAAAGTCGAGCTTACCAATAAGGAAAATATTGAACGGAATACATCCCTGAAGGAACAGATCATAAGCCTGAAAGAGCTGAATCTGAAGATCACGAAGGATGCGGAAAATCTGACCAGGGCATTAAAGGGGGAAAGCAAAACCCAGGGGAGCTGGGGTGAATTTATTCTGGAAAGCATCCTTGAAAAATCAGGACTTATAAAAGGGAGGGAATATTTTGTCCAGGAATCCTTTTCGACTGAAACGGGACGGTTGCAGCCGGATGTGATCATCAAATTACCCGATCAGAAGAATATCATTATCGATTCCAAGGTATCCCTGGTCGCCTATGAAAAATACTGCTCGGCCGAAGACGATATTGATCGTCCCAGGTTGCTCCAGGATCACATCATATCCGTAAGAAAACATACCAGGGAACTGAGCCTTAAAAATTATCAACAGTTGTACGATATAGGCAGTCTTGATTTTGTCCTGTTGTTTATGCCGATCGAACCCGCCTTTGGCCTGGCCGTTCAGCATGATGACCAGTTATTTGTTGATGCTTACGAAAAAAATATCGTGATCGTTAGTCCGACCACCCTGATCGCCACCCTGCGGACCATCTCAAGCATCTGGCGCCAGGAATACCAGAACCGGAATGCCATGGAAATTGCACGCCAGGGAGGCATGTTGTATGATAAATTCAAACTTTTTACCGATGACCTGGTAAAGGTGGGGGATAACCTTGAACTGACACGGAAAAGTTATGCGGCGGCGATGAATAAACTATCGGAAGGCAAGGACAACCTGATCAGGAAAACCGAACGTTTGAAGGAACTCGGGGCTAAAGTATCCAAAAACATGGATCAGCGGCTTTTGGATCGTTCCGCAGAGTAACCCGTTTCACAGGATCATCGCTCTCCTTTGTGCCTCCGTGCCTCCTGACACGGGTCAGTGCCATTCATGATCTGCTTAAGACATCACGCTCCTTTTTGCCTCCTTGCTTCCGTGGCATCCAATACGTCGTGTCACGAACTGACTGCGTCTCCCCTCTTACATTTCCAAAAAACCTTCCCGCCTTTGTACCTCACTTCAAGCCGCCATATATTTAAAAGCTTCATAAATAAGAAAGGCGGGCCAGACGATGGCCTTCAGGAAGCCGAGCACCCCCATCCAGAAACCTGTGGCATTCGAAATAAAAAAAACGGCTGCACCTATAAATCCGAATCCATAAACTGCGCCTGATTGTGGATTCTCTTGAATTTGTTTTTTCATTTAAGTCTGTTTTTGGGAATAGAAAAATGGATAAAGAAATTAATGTAACATCAAATTATTCAGTTCTTAGAAAAAATAGCCAGAAACCGGCTGTACATTCAGGCATTCAAATTATATAAAAATCATATCGAAATCAATGATATTGACGGATCATTATGAGCCGGAAAATTTCAGGGTGACAATAACCAGGAAAAGTTAATTCCTCAGGAAACTTCTGGATTTAATTAATTATATTATTTACAAACAATTGTACAATGATAAAATCCATAGTAATTCTGCTTTTTTGTTTGTTTTCAGCCCGGATCCTGTCTGCTCAGGATGCGGAAAGGAATACTTTTATCGACGGGCTTTTAAATGAAATGACCATTGAGGAAAAGATAGGACAGCTGAACCTTGTGGCACCCGGCGGATTCACTCAGACAGGACCTACCGTCAGTGAAGATGTCGAAGAAAAGATCAGGAACGGCCAGGTTGGTGCGATATTGAACAGCATGTCATTTGATGTAACAAAGAAGGCCCAGGAAATAGCCGTCAATACAAGGTTAAAGATCCCATTGCTCTTCGGGATGGATGTGATCCATGGCCACTCGACCATTTTCCCCATCCCCCTGGGACTCGCCTCCACCTGGGACATGGCATTGATTGAAAGAAGTGCCCGGATCGCCGCTGTGGAAGCCAGTGCGCATGGCATCAACTGGACATTTTCGCCCATGGTCGATATTGCCAGGGATGCCCGTTGGGGCAGGATTGCTGAAGGGGCAGGAGAAGATCCGTGGTTGGGATCGCAGGTGGCCCGTGCCTTCGTCAATGGATTTCAGGGTGAAAATTTAACTGATCCCAGTACACTGATGGCTTGCGTCAAACATATGGCCCTTTACGGCGCCAGCGAAGCAGGCCGGGATTATAATACCGTTGATATGAGCCGTGTTGCCATGTTCAATTATTTCCTTCCTCCCTATAAGGCAGCGATCGATGCAGGCGTGGGAAGTGTTATGACCTCATTCAATGTTGTGGACGGCATTCCGGCAACAGGAAATAAATGGCTTTTAACCGATGTATTGAGAGACAGGTGGGGATTTGATGGTTTTATCGTATCGGATTATACCTCAGTGAATGAGATGATCCCGCATGGAATGGGCGATCTTCAACAGGTTTCTGCCCTGGCATTAAAAGCCGGACTGGATATGGATATGGTGGGTGAAGGATTTCTCACCACCCTGAAAAAATCCCTGGAAGAGGGAAAGGTAACTGAGAAGGATATAGATACTGCCTGCCGTCGTGTATTGGAAGCCAAATACATGATGGGCCTTTTCGCAGATCCTTTTAAATACCTCGATTCCGGGAGACTGCAAACTGATGTAGTGAATGCCCGGCATCTGCAAGCCGCGAGAGAAATCGCCGCACATTCAATTGTCCTTTTAAAAAACGAAAACCAGACGCTCCCCCTTGAAAAATCAGGAACCATCGCACTCGTGGGTCCCCTGGCCGATAATAAGGATGATCTGTTGGGCACCTGGGTACTTGTTCCCGACCGGAACAGGACAGTTTCAATCAGGGAGGGTATTGCAGATGTTGCCGGCGGAAATGTCGAAATACTTTATGCCAGGGGTGCCAATATTACGGATGATCCTTACATGCAAAGCACGCTCCGGTTGTCCGGCCCGTCGCAGGAGGTAGACCCAAATGGCCCATCAACGGAAAAGTTACTTGATGAAGCCGTCATTGTGGCCCGGAAAGCTGATGTGATCGTGGCGGTGCTGGGGGAATCATTCGCCATGTCGGGTGAAGCTGCAAGCCGTGCGGATATCGGCATTCCGGAAAGCCAGCAGGAACTTCTTCGAGCCATGGTCAACACGGGCAAACCGGTGGTGCTGGTCCTCGTGAACGGCAGACCCCTGACCTTAACATGGGAAAATGAAAATACGGATGCCATCCTCGAAACATGGGCGGGAGGAACGGAAGCCGGACATGCCATAGCGGATGTGTTGTTCGGTGATTATAATCCAGCCGGGAAACTGACGGTTACATTTCCCCGTCATGTAGGCCAGATACCGCTGTATTACAATCATTTACGTACAGGCCGTCCCATGGATCCCAACAACAAGTACACCTCCAAATACCTGGATGTGCCCAATGACCCTTTATTCCCGTTTGGCTATGGGCTCAGTTATACCTCTTTTGAATATGGTGAACTGAACCTCAGCAAAAAAGAGCTGACCGGGAATGATTCATTGACCGTGTCGGTAATCATCCGGAATACGGGTGGTATTGATGGTGAGGAGATTGCTCAGCTATACCTCCAGGACCCTGCGGCAAGCATTACCAGGCCGGTAAAGGAATTGAAAAATTTCAGGAAATTGATGATTAAAAAAGGAGAACAGCAGGAAGTGACTTATACCATAACTACGGACGACTTGAAATTCTATGACAGCAACCTCGATCTGGTCTGGGAACCTGGCGAATTTATCATTTATGTCGGGACAAATTCAAGAGATGTTCAATCGGCTTCCGTAAACTGGATAAGGAACTGAAAACGTCTCTTCGATAACCCGTCTACCTGTTACCCTTCTCTCCTGGCCGGCACGGATGTTGTGGGCCGCATTCAGCGTTGGCCCATCCGCCACCAGTACGGGCAAGGATTCTTTGCCGGAAAACTATGTCAATACGGGCATGATTGACTCGGCCCGGTCGTGTTTTCATCACATCTGAGTTTCTTCTGAATTCCGGTCACCACCTCTTACTCAGCCAGTCGCAAAAGATTTCAACTTCGAATTTGGAACTTCAAACTTCCGGCTCTTTATTCATACCTCAACGTAGTGGCGGGATTGATCCTGGCTGCTTTTATGGCCTGGAAGCTCACCGTGATCATGGCAATCAAAAATGCCGTAACACCCCCGGTCACAAACACCCATACATTGATATCAATGCGGTATGCAAAATTCTGCAACCAGTTGTCAATAAAATAATATGCCGGATAAATGGAGACCAGAAATGCGATCAGAATGTACTTGATGAATTCCATCGACATCAGCCGGGCGATGATGAATCCTGAAGCACCCATGGATTTCCGAATTCCTATTTCCTTTGTCCGCTGCTCGGCAGTAAAAGCCGCAAGTCCGAATAACCCCAGACAGGCAATTAAAATGGCCAGTACAGTAAAAATAGTGAACAGGGTTCCGAGCCGGTTTTCGGCACGGTACAGATCATCAAAATTGTCATCCAGGAAGCTGTATTCAAATGGTTCGCCAGGGGCAAGTTCATTCCATTTCCCCTCGATCAGGTTTACAGCCTCTT
>JAGTVG010000458.1 GCA_018224645.1 Cyclobacteriaceae bacterium | reverse complement strand
TTCCAGGCCTTTCCTCATAATCAAAATCAAAATAGGAGTATGCATTGAATACATCATTGGGATTCCAGATGAGATTTTGTGACCAGTTGATTCGCTGTCTGCCCACCCGTGCCTGGAATTTTCCCGTGATATAGTCCAGATATACCCTGTCAATGGTGGAATTCAGCAGGTAACTTTGCCCATCGGACCAGTTGAATGAAAGGTCAATAAATCCATTGTCCTGGACAACCATTTCCTTGTAACCGGGAATGGTCCTGACAAAATCCCCGTAAAAGAAACGGTTCCTGAATTCCACAACGCCGTTAATTTTCGAACCTGGATGCCAGTGAATGTTGATCCGGTTATGGATCAGGTTATCCGTTAACCACTCCTGATCAAAATCTTCATACAGGATTGTCTGCAGGAATTTCACATATCCGTTGACAGTAAGTTTTTCAGGTTCATACTGGGCAAAAGTCATGTTTGGGAACAGAAAAATCAGCAAAAATGAGCCCGTAATTCTTTTTGCATAAACCATGCCCGAAAAAAATAATATTGATTTTTTACTTTGTTTCATCTTTCAGGATCCTGCCATCTTCGATCGTTATGACCCTCCTTGCTTTTTTGATCACCCGTGCATCATGGGTGGAGAAAATAAAGGTGATTTTTTCCTCCTGATTCAGCTTCTCCATGATGTCCAGAAGATTTTCGGTAGATTTCGAATCCAGGTTGGCCGTAGGTTCATCTGCAAGTACAAATTTTGGTTTGGAGGCGAGAGCCCTGGCCACCGCCACCCGTTGCTGTTGTCCTCCGCTTAACTTGGCCGGCCGGCTGTCCATACGGTCTGCCAACCCGACCGCTTTCAGGAGATCGCCGGTCCTTTTTATCCGGTCCTTCCTTGACCAGCCCTGTAGCTGCATGATGAATTCAACATTTTCCTTTGCCGTCAGCACGGGAATCAGGTTATAGGACTGGAAAACAAATCCAATGTTATGAAGCCTGAAATCGATCAGTTTTCTTGACTTCAAGCTCCAGACATCAATGCCATCGACGAACACCTTGCCATCGGTGGGTTTGTCCAGGCCTCCCACAAGGTTGAGAAAAGTTGTCTTCCCGGAACCGGACGGGCCGACAATGGCGGTAAATTCACCTTCTTCGATATTCAGGTTGATCCCATTGACAGCTCTGACTTCTACTTCCGAGCCATCATATATTTTATAGAGATTTTTAATTTCAATTACACTCATTTTATATACAGTTACGATTAAGATTATTCAATTCTCAGGGCGTCGGCCGGATCGTTCTTTAATGCTTTATAAGCTGGATACAGCGAGGCAATGATGCCTGTGATGATCACCAGGATGGTGACATTGACCAGCAGGGAAAACTCAAGGCTGGTATACACGTACGGATCATAACCGAGATCCTGGTAAACTTCCCCCCACATCGAAAGATCGATACGATTGGTTTCAAAATAAATCGAGATTCCTCCACCCATCAGGACCCCGATCACGCCACCCGTCAATGAAAGAAAAATGGATTCAAGGACGATCATCATAAATACCCTTAACCTGTTCATCCCGATCGCCATCAGCATGCCGATTTCCTTGATCCTCTCAAGTACAACCATGAGCATGGTATTGATAATCCCAAACAGGAGGGCGAACAGGATGATGATGATGAAGATATACATAAACAGATCCATGGCTTCGTTCAGATAATTCATTTCCGGACTTAATTCAGTCCAGCTCAGCACCTCCAGGTTTCCGGTCAGGGTCTGTATCTTTTCCTGGGTTTCCCGGATGAGTTCATTGTCTTCCACCAGGATGGCCAGTTCATGGGCAGAATGATCAGGAAGTTCCATCAGCCTCCGGAGGTCTTCGTGTTTTACAAAAACATTCGATTCATCATAAATCCCGTTGGCCGTGTTAAAAATACCGATGATCCGGAAGGCACCGGCGACAATGTTGTTGTCAATATCCTGCAGCGTAAGTACGATCTTCGATCCCATTTTTACATTCAGCTTTTCAGCAAGCTTCCATCCCACAATGATCGGATTCCGCCGCTCTTCCTCGAAATAATTACCTTCGATCAGTTTTGTATGTAAATTCGTTACCTTGCTTTCTTCCCCGGGCATTACCCCTGAAATTTTTACACCGGAGGCCGTTTCAGCAGAAGAAGCCATGGAAAAAATAATGATCCTACTGCTTACGCCGCTGACTTCAGGGATTTCCCCGATCCTGGCTGCCAGTTCGTCTGCCTCCGGTATGAACTGCGAAATATCATTGGCCTGCCTGAATTTAGGTCTGTGGACCTGTATGTGTGATATTTCTGTTTTGATCGCTTTATCAATGCGCTGATCCGCCATTCCTTTATAGAAAGCACTTGAAAATACACCGGCACAGATACCCAGGGCGATCGCAATGATGATGACCGCACTTCTGAGTTTGTTCCGCCATACATTTCTCCATGAGATTGAAAACAGCATATTTGAAAATTTTAATTTATTCAGGCTTTCAGGGCCAGTTGTACTTTCAGACGGTAACTTGTGATCACCGGATAAAGGGCAATGAGGGCCGTAATGATAAATACGGTGATCACCTGGTTATAAAAAACAGAAGGCAGCCATGAAAAGTACATCAGGGGTTCAATTCCCATTTCTTCCATGGTTCTGGCTGCATCTCCGGTCAGCGGGATCGGATTGTGGTAAAAGTAAGCGATCAGGGGAATACTTCCCGTAAAACCTGCGATCACTCCGATCAGCCCGATATAAATGGTTTCGAAAAACAGGATCCATGATAATTTTGAACGCTGCATGCCAATGGCGACCATCACTCCCATCTCCCGTTTTCTTTCCATCACAAGCATCATTATGGTTCCCAGTACCCCGAATGCAATGATAATGTACAGGATGGCTTTCATGATAAGTGCTCCGGCCCGGTCCGCTTCCACCATCTGTAAAAGTTCGGGATGCATATCCTCCCAGGTCATAACTGCATAGGGAGATGCGATCTGGTTTGATAATTTACGCATGGCTTTTTTCAGGTCATACTGGTCCTCCAGCATCAGGACCATGAAAGTGACCTGTTGATCAACAGAATAAAACTCCTGTGCCGTTTTCAGTTCCAGGTAGATCGACTGTTTATTGAGCTCAGGCGAAGGGAATTTCAGGATCCCCCGGATCGGAAAAACACCGGCGGCAGTAGTACCGTGGTATCCCTGACCGATCAATACCAGGGTATCCCCAACAGAGAGTTCGAGATACTTCGCGAGGTCGAAACCCACAAGTACCCCCCTGTCATTCTGTTCTAGATATACGCCATCGGAAACCCATTTCCCAATATCCATCACCTCTTTTTCTTTTTCCGGATCAATGCCGATCACCATACACCCCCTCGTGATCTCTTCGGAGGACGCCAGTGCAAAGGATTCCAGCCTGGGTGTGATGAGCGTTACTTCCGTAACTGAGGTTATTTCATCGATCAGGGAATCGGTAGGAACAAATGTGTTGTTGATGGTTTTGGTGTCCCAGTAATCTTCATGCTGCACCTGAATATAACCCGAATAGAATTTCACAATATTGTTGATCATCGAACTGTATGATCCTTCCTGCATGGAGGACATGAGCGTAGCGAGAAGAACCCCGAAAAAGATTGAGGCAACGGTGATGAGGGTTCTTCTTTTATTTCTCCATAAATTTCTCCATGCCAGCCGTAAATTGGATTTCATATTGAATTTCTTATTGTTTTATGGCATCGTAAATCGTGATCACCTGATCATGCGCATATTTTGTTGAGAAAAAAATGAATCGGGGATAGGATCGTTGAATTCAGCTTTCATTACGTTGATCACTGTTTTCTTGCCTTCCTCATCCGCCGGGATCATTTCCCAGTGGGTTGGCATTATCCGATCGCCCATTTCCCTGATCCCCGATAAATACATGGTATTGATCAGGTATCCATCTTCATCATAATATTCAACTTTACGCTGATTATAATCCTTGTCGATCCAGGTCAGGATCTTTCCCCACACCACCGGGGCTTCCTCCTTTGGGATCAGTTCTATTTTCCAGCAGGGAACACCATCATATTCGACTTCCCCATCCAGGTAATGATCATAATCCTGAATGATCGAAGATTCCCTGACAAGGTCATCATTGGTAAAATCGGATCCCATCCAGCTCTGCATCATCATCGATGGGGGTATTTTGATCATTCTTTCAATGGATGGAACCCAGTTCCACATTTCTTTTCCCCTTTTGAGGAATACCTGACCCTTTTCCTTTGCCGGCGCTGTGATCAGTATCAGCGCATAGTCGGATCCCTTGCTCCAGTTTTTCATCGTAATGGACCTTTCCCATTCCGGTCTGACAATTTTCATCTCCAGTTCCTGGTAGCTGTACTCCCCGCGCATTTTCTGGTCAACCTTGCGGATGATCTCCCCGGCATCCTGGGCAGAAACATCCGGCCCCTTCCCGATAACGATTCCTGTGTTCAGCCATAAAAGCAGGGCAGCAAAATACCGGATTATTCTTTTATATCGTCCCATGAATTTTTTCGATTGTTGCGTTCTATATAACTGAAAAACTGATTGATGATCTGATTGAATGTTTCAGCCAGCGGTTCCATTCCCTGACCGAATGAAAAAAGGACGGTCATCCCTTTCATCAATGAAGTCAGGTGTTTTGCCAGTATCTGTGAATCCAGCTGTGGATCGATCTCATTCCGTTTTTTGGCGATATCGATCCAGATGGCCAGTTCCGAGTAGAACTTGGCATTGTACCGGACAATTTTCTCTTTGAAATCATTCTTTTTCATCGCCTCCTGGAGAAACAGCAGATAATTCGCCATCCCGAATTCCTTTTTGTGCAATGACTCCTTGAGTTCCGTGGTGATATAGGCAAAACGGCCGAATAACCGGATCAGATTTTCCTTCAGGGTGAACTGCTCATCAAAATCCAGCGTAAAATTCTCCATGTAGGAATCGATATACCTGTCGAGGGTTACCTTGTATAATTCCTCCTTACTCGAAAAATAATGATAAAATGCCCCTTTGGAAAGGCCGGATGCACTAACAAGCTGATTCATTGTGACTTCCTTGTAACCCTTCTCAAAAAAAAGTTTAAAGGCTGTTGCCAATATCTGATCCCTTGTATCTGTCATCAAACCGACCGTTTGGTATGTTTCTATATTCTTCAAACGGAAGTATTCCGGTAAGGTTTATATTTTACTAAAAAAAAT
>JAGTVG010000457.1 GCA_018224645.1 Cyclobacteriaceae bacterium | reverse complement strand
GTCACAGATTCCATTGCCCCAGAATTGCGGGTGGCGGGAATGGTGAGCGGAGGTTTATTTACCGATTTCAACAACGATGGCCTGGTGGACCTCGTACTGGTGGGTGAATGGATGCCTGTAAGTTTTTTTGAAAATACGGGATCCTCGTTCAGGCCTCTCGGCAGTGAAACCGGACTTGAATTTTCAAATGGCTGGTGGAACAGCATTGTGGGTGCAGACTTTGATAAGGATGGGGATATCGATTATGTTGCAGGGAATTTGGGATTGAACAGCTGGTTAAAAGCCAGTCCCGGGGAACCCCTCAGTATGTTTGCAGATGATTTTGACAGGAACGGACAGGTGGATCCGCTGGTGTTCCATTATGTCAATGGTAAGAATGTCCCTTTTCATCCGAGAAGTGCCCTGGTCATGCAGATGAATTATCTTGAACGGCAATTTCCGACCTACCGGGATTTTGCGGCCGCCGGTCTGCATGAGATACTTGATGAAACCCAGCTGAAACAGGCCAGGAATCTTAACATTTATGAATTCCGGTCGAGTTATATTGAAAATCTTGGCAATAATAAGTTCCGCTTGAGTCCTCTTCCTGTAATCACGCAGTTCGCACCGGTTTACGGGATGCTCGCAGATGATTTTGATGATGATGGAAATTACGATGTTATACTCACGGGGAATTCAAAAACCTCCAATCTGACCCTGGGCTGGCATGATGCATCGATCGGTTATCTGCTTAAAGGCATGGGGGATGGAAGTTTTTCAGTGATGGATGGAACCGAATCGCATTTATTTGCTGACGGGGATGTGAAAAGTTTGGTAAGGCTTAATTACCGGGATACCGGATCACTGGTTGTGGTTGCGAACAATGACGACAGCCTTTCTTTCTTCAGACAGAAAAGAGGCGCCGGGAAAGTGGTGGGATTGCCGGAAGATAGTGCCTATGGATACATTCGTTTCAACGATAACAGCCGTCAGAAAATCGAGTTTTATAAAGGATACGGCTACCTCTCAACGCAGGGAAATAACTTGTTCACGGGAAAACAGGTTCGCCAGATAGAAATTTACAATGCTAATCACGGACTTCTGCGTACTCTTTCTTTTGATTGAGGCGGATAAACTGAATGGTATCGCTGTTCCTGGCACAAACAATTATTTTTCCGGTCGGTGTCCTGAGCCATTTCATATCCCTGATGTCTCCTTCGGCAAATAATCCGCTTTGCATATACGCAACGGTCTTGAAGTTCCCTTTCCCGTCACCTTTCAACAGGATGCCGATACCCGCATCGTTCCGCGTAGTCTCCACTTCTGCCCCATAAAGATTACCGGCCATAATGATATCCATATTTCCGTCCTGATCGACATCCTCGCACAATATGGCATGCTGGGATGTTATCTGGGCTAAATTATCAAAAGGTGTAATCCGGAATTTCCCATTGCCCAGGTTTTCAATGTAACTTGAAGCAAAAGTACAGGCCTTGTAATGGAGGGAATTGTTTAGGACGGAATCCCCGAAAATTTCAGACATGGTGGCCACTGAAAACGGATCGTTTTTTGGAAATTTATCTTCAAGGGCCGGGATGGTAGTGACAAGATCCATCCGGTCGTTCACCGGATAAAGATTACCATCCTGGTGGTAGGCGAGAACGATCTCATGCCAGTTATTCTGATCATAATCCAGATAAAATACCTCAAAAGGTCCTTCGGCTGAAGCCTTATATTTGTAGTTCAGCCCAAGGTTACCAGCAACGAGATCCATATCACCATCATTGTCGAAATCATGGGCGGCAATGCTGAACCACCACCCGGAAGAATTTTCCAGTCCATTATCGGCGTTTTCAATTTTCCGGAATTTCCCATCTTTATTTTCAAAAATCGTGATGGGCATCCATTCCCCGGCAAGGATCAGATCCGGATCTTCATCCTGGTCAAAATCGATCCATACAGCATCGGTTACCATGCCCAGTTTTTTAAGATCCGGCGCCTTTTCAAGAGTGACGTCAATAAATTTTCCTTTCCGGTTTTCAAGCAGATAACTGTCGGCTGGCTTTGGATAGCCGCCCGGAACCTGCCGGCCGCCTACGAACAGGTCCAGGTCACCATCCTGGTCGTAATCGAAAGGAACAACCCTTGAACCACTTGTCAGCATGGTTGGCAAGGCATCCGGATCTTTGGAAAAGTTGCCGTTACCGTCATTGAGGTACAGCCTGTCCTGAAGGCCGTCCGTGCCTTCCTTGTATTCATTTCCCCCGCTGACTACGTAAAGATCAAGATCACCATCATTATCGGCATCGAAGAATACGGCTCCAACATCCTCGAACAGCCTTTCTTCCCACCAGCGTTCTTCATTCACCGGTTCAAACGAACCATCCGGTTTTTGAAGGTAAAGGGTAGCCGGGTAACGGAAAGCTCCACCGATAAAAAAATCATCCAGGCCATCCCCGTTGATGTCCCCTGTGGCCAGGGCAGGTCCGAGCATGGAATATTTATAGGGCAACAATGGTTCACGGGAGAAATCGTCGATCTCATTTTCGGTATGTTTGAAATTCACTCCGGTTTTTTCATCCATGCCGGAAAACCAGGGTGAGGATTCCCTCCTCTCTTCAAAGGGTACATTTCCGGAGGTTTTTATATCGACGGTAATTTCCTGGTCCGGTTTTACCTTTTCCAACAGGGAAGTTTTCCCGTTTGGCCAGGTTATTTCGATCCTGTTCACAAGCGTATCCGTTCACAGCCCGAAATGCATGACTGGTTCCATGCTCGAGCGGTATCCACGGGTCAGGTAGTGCTGCTGGTATTGAAAATGATCCCCATGATAGATCCTGACCTTTGTTCCCAATGCCATTTTATTTTTTTCATCCCCGGTGAGTTTAATTCTCAGGAAATGGTCATCCCTGATCTTTTCCGAATGATTTTCAAATACAAAAGCATGATCGTCGATATTATTTACAACCAGGTCAAGATCGCCGTCATTATCCAGGTCGCCATAGGCAACCCCGTTTGAAAAAGAAGGTACCGAAAGACCCCATTCTCCGGTAACTTTGGAATAGGTGAGATCACCGTTATTCCGGAACATATAGTTGGGAACCCTTTTAGAGGGCATGGAATTTAACAAAAAGTCCCAGTACCTGGGTTCAAAATTCATCGTATTCCCTGACAACCCCCGCAGATCATGATAAAGATCACCCCAGTCGATGTTCCTGATATCCTTCCTGATCCCGTTGGTGATATAAAGGTCTTTCCATCCGTCATTGTCAAAATCAGCAAACAGGGGAGCCCAGCTCCAATCTGTTGTTGAAACGCCTGCCAGTTGCCCGATCTCACTGAATGATAGTTCGCCGTTGGGATCATTGCTGTTGTTCAGGTGGAGTACGTTGAACATATACTGATAATGGTATCCCAGTTTCAGGGCTACACTGAAGCGATGATCCTTCATGCCGCCAAGGTTTTCTTTCAGCCTGCGATTATCTTCCGCAACCATGTCGAGAACCATGACATCCAGCAGGCCATCGTTGTTGAAATCGGCCATATCATTTCCCATGGAAAAATATGAGATATGTCTGGTGGCGGATTTGGTGACTTCCCTGAAGGTTTTATCGCCGTTGTTCAGGTAGATATAATCATGTTCGAAAAAGTCATTGCTTACATAAAGGTCTTCCCATCCATCGTTGTTGATGTCGCCGGCTGACACACCGTGTGCAAATCCGATGATCGAACTATAGATGCCTGCCTCCGTTGTGATATCTATGAATTTATTTCCGGTATTCTCAAAAAGTTTATCGCCTGCAAAAACATGTACTTCATTTCTTAGAAACTCAGCATTGCCCCCTTCATATTTTTCAGGGCCCTGGTTCACGAGGTACATGTCCAGGTCGCCGTCGTTATCGAAATCAAAAAATGTGGCATTCACGGCATAACCGGCATGGTCCAGGCCGAAATCGCGTGCACGCTCCAGAAAGGTTCCATCACCCTGGTTGATGTACAGTAAATTAAGGCGGTCCTCGGCTTCCTCCAGTCCCGATTTTCCAATGAAGATGTCCAGGAAGCCGTCGTTGTTGATATCTACCATGGTGGTTCCCGTAAACCAGCCGGGACCCATATTGGCCAGGCCGGCCTGGCCGGTAATATCCCTGAACCTGAAATCACCCAGGTTCTGATATAGTTTTGACGGGACCATATTACCAGTCAGGAACACATCAGGCCATCCGTCGTTATTGATATCGCCGATGGCCACCCCGCCGCCGCTATAAAAATCCTGGTAGATGATCACATTCATTTCATGCGTTTCGGTGAGTGCATTGTTAAAATCTATCCCGGTACGGGATGGTTTCAGAAGGGTAAAAAGTTGGTTTTTTTTCATCCCGGGCTGGCAGGAAGCCAGGGTCAGGAAGGCCATGAGCATAATAATCCATTTCCAGGCTTTCCTGAAATACCAACGGCATAGATTTAGGTTCAAAAACATGGACACAAAGATATCCAATTTCTCCGGAAGCGATAACATCCCTTTGAGATGACATCAGGGTCCTTTTCAAGAGAACCTGTTGGTGTGTAAACCCACCCCTGCACCCCTCCGGCGGAGAGGCAGTTGATCTTCAAATTTTTATACCCATGAAACGAAGATCTTGTCTCAGCTCTTCGTCAACGGACAGTTGAATGAATCCTGAGCCAGTCAAAACACATCCCGGGGTTTTCAAAGGAAGTAACTTCCTGACCCTCGTTACCGGGGAAACGCATTTCCACTTTTGCCGACGATCACGCCATAGGCTGGATGTCTGGTCTGCCGGCATGAGAGGAGGCGTTCTCAAAGCTCCTATAGGATGGGCTCAGGATCAACCGCATTATTTCTCCGCTTCTCCACGTCTCCACGTCTCCGCTTCCCCCTGCCTGCAACAGGCAGGCGCGTCACCCCTGCTCCCCGGGGCGTAATTAAAACAATTTATAGCCAATGGGCAATTAACCCCGGTTATTCATAAATTTTTTCTAAAATAGAATGCAAACTGCATGTAATTCATACATTTTCATAATTTTATTAGATTATGACATCAAGGTGAAACAATTTGAAAGGTTCACTGTTTTCATCCTATGTTAAAAATCGCATGGAATAAATCCTACCGCCACCCCCTTCCCGAAGGGCACAGGTTTCCCATGGAAAAGTATGATTTAATTCCGGAACAGCTGATGTATGAAGGCACGATCAATCCTTCAAATATTTTTGATCCGGGACCTGCGGATGAGGAGGATATATTACGGGTGCATGATAGCGATTACCTTGAAAAACTGAAAAAAGGAGATTTATCGGTACAGGAAATCCGGAGAATTGGATTCCCGCTTTCAACAGGCCTGATCAGCAGGGAAATCTGCATTACCCGGGGGACCATTCAGTGCGCGTTGTACGCCCTCGAATCGGGCATTTCCTTTAACGTTGCAGGAGGTACGCACCATGCTTACCGCGACAGGGGTGAAGGATTCTGTCTCCTCAATGATATAGCGGTTGCGGCTTCATTCCTGGCTGAAAAGGGGCTGGCTTCAAAAATCCTGATCGTCGATCTCGATGTTCACCAGGGAAATGGTACGGCAAAAATTTTCGAGGGATACGATCAGGTTATTACTTTCAGCATGCATGGTGAAAATAACTATCCGCTTTACAAGGAAAGGTCCTTCAGGGACATTGCCCTGCCTGACGGCACTACCGACAATTTCTACCTGGAAAAGCTGGACCATCATTTGAACGAACTGGTGGATATCTGTGAGCCTGATTTCCTTTTCTATCAGGCAGGAGTTGATGTATTGGCTTCCGATAAACTCGGTAGACTTGGGCTTACCGGGGAGGGATGCGCAGAAAGGGACCGCATGGTATTGAATGTATGTAAAAAGAACAGAATACCAGCGGTGGTTGTGATGGGCGGGGGTTATTCCGACAACATAGGATCCATTATCGAAGCTCATGCCAATACTTTCAGGCAGGCAAGTGAAATCTATTTTTAATGGATTTTAGACGTCGATTTGATTATATTTATAGAACGGCGTATCGATTACAGAATCTGAAAAACCATATGTTCCAGGTAAGGGAATTAGTAATATTTAAACGGGGTATTTATCTTACCCTTTCCTTTGTACTTCTTCTCTGGGGTATCAAGTCCATTGAATGGGCAAAGGATATAGATCTCGGATACTTTGGAATACTTCCCCGCACACTGAAGGGCAGCATCGGCATTATCACCGGTCCGCTGATCCATGGGGATCTGCTGCACCTGATGTCAAATTCGTTCCCGCTCCTGATACTCGGACTCGGATTGTTTTATTTTTATCATAAAATAGCCCTCGAGGTTTTTGCCTGGATCTACCTGGCCACGGGTTTCTGGGTCTGGGTGATCGGGAGGGAAGCTTATCATATCGGTGCCAGCGGTATCGTGTATGGATTGATGATGTTCATTTTTTGGGGAGGTGTTTTCCGGAAAAATCCACGATCCCTGGCCATATCCATGATTATTTTTTTCCTCTACGGATACATGATCTATGGCCTGTTCCCGGGTGATGAAAATGTATCCTGGGAATCGCACCTGATGGGGTCGGTGGCGGGGATATTTCTGGCCATTTACTTTAAAAAGGTACCCATTTATATCGGAGAATCCCCTCCAGCATCTCATTATCATGATCAGGAAGACCAGGTCTTCCATACTGTCAATAAAGTGAAATGGGATCATACCTATCCCGGGAATATTCATCTCCATTATGATTTCAAAAAGAACGAAAATGAACAGGAACCGGGGGAGACGGGAAAACCTGATTTATCAAATTAGCCTTAAGTTAATTCAAAATAATTATTTCTTTCCTATATTTGCGCTCGTTTAAACATGAGGATAAAATCGTGAAATATTTTTCAATAGTTCTGAACCTGGTGCTGCTGGCCGCAGTCATCATACTTTTTGTGTTACATTTTTCCGGGAATAAACCTTCATCAGCGGATCCGGAAATACTTGCCAGCGATACCACCATGCCTGAAAAGATCAGCATTGTATACATAAATGAAGATTCATTGCTGGAGAATTATGTATATTTCAAGGAACTGGCTGCCAGCCTGGAAAGCAAGAGGAAAAACCTGGAAACGGATTATACCTCGAAGGCCCAGGGACTGCAGACTGAGATCGCGAATTTTCAGCAGAATGCAGGGAATATGACCATGAGCCAGGCCCGTGCCGTTGAGGAGGATCTTGTCAGAAAACAGCAGAACCTGATGAGATACCAGGAAACCCTTGCACAGGATATGATGAAGGAGGAGTCGGATGTAAACCTGAAACTTTTTCAGAAGGTTTCTGAGTATGTGGAAGGATATGCCATGGATAATGGATATACGGTTGTCCTGAACTATAAACCGGGCAGTGTCCTGCTGTATGGGCATCAGGCAATGGACGTCACCGAAGAAGTGGTGGATGGATTGAACGCGGCATATGAAGAATCAAAAAATACTGCCACCGCCAAAAAACCTGCTGAAAAAGCAAAAACCGATACCACGGCCGTTAAATAATACACTTCGTTCCCAGAAACTCATGTCTTCACGCCGGGTGATGGCATGAGTTTATGGTGGATGCTATTCTATAAATTCATAATCCTCATTTAGCTCAAAGTTCCTGAAAAGATTGAAGGCCACGGAAAAATACATGACAATGACATCCAGGTTTTCATAGGGCTTGAATCTTTCACCCGTATCGATGTCCACTTCTTCAACATCCTGTTTGAAAAATCCGTTAAAGCAATACTTGAATTTCAGGTTCACACCCTAGGGAAACTGGACCCCCAGCAGCAGGGAATGAGTTAGATTCGGGACCCGGTCGGAAAACCACACGGTGAATTTATCCTTCTGTTCATTGATGAATGTTTTTTCCTTATGGTTGAAAAGGATCTCCAATTCATAACCGGCATAAAAAAAGCTTTATCAAGGTTGCCTATTTTAAAACCGACAGGGATCCCCAGGTTATAGGTCCTGAATTTTTTCCTGATGTCCTGGTCCTGGTCATAGATTAATCCGACGTTACGGATACCCAGACCGAGAAATACACCTGCCCTTTCGGAACGGTCATAATTCAAAAAGGACAGTATGTTCAATACAGGTGCA
The DNA here is from genome assembly GCA_018224645.1 of Cyclobacteriaceae bacterium. GTDB lineage: Bacteria > Bacteroidota > Bacteroidia > Cytophagales > Cyclobacteriaceae > JAGTVG01. The sequence continues at coordinate 26,375 of JAGTVG010000457.1, read as the reverse complement.
AAATGTAAAATTGATCCCGTTTCTTTGCCACCCTGTTCAATGCTCGCGAAGGAAAAAATTATCTCCGCACCGGAGGTTGTATAAAGTTCAGATTGACCGTATGAACGATGATGCAGAACAAATCCGAAAATCAGGAAAAGGGCAGGAATATAAATTTCTTCATTGTTGATCTGGCTAGAATGCCTTTAAAAATCACCGCTAATTAACACTTATTTTTTCAGATTTTAATATGTCCGCCGGGCTATTAAAAAAAATCATCGGGATACGGAATTCTTCCCATAAATTCTGTTTTTCAGCAAGCCTTAACGGTGATGGCTTCTTCATGACATTCCGGATGTAGATCTCCTGGATCCTTTCGGGAAAATTGCGGGCGAAAAATGAATAGATCTCAGGGTCCTGACGGCTGTCATCACCGATCAGGATGAATTTCATATCGGGGAACACCTCCAGCAGGAGGGCAATCTTTTCCCGTTTATGAATCTCCGCCGTTATCTTTTTTTTCCTTTCAAAAAGATTTTCCCATTTTTTGAACGATTTCAGGAAAACCGGTCCAAGGGGTAAATTCTGATGTTCAAGGAAAAGCCGGATCATTGGGAATAAATTTGCTTCACTGTTGGAAACATAGAAGAAGGAATAGCCCTGATCGGCAAATGCCCGGTAAAAATCACGCATCTCCTTCACGGCCTTTCTTTTATAGGCATTTTTCACAAGCAGTGTATGGATTTTTTTAACAGCATTCCTGGTGTGCGTCACCAGGATCGTATCATCGATATCCGAAATCACTCCCCTGGAAGGATGCTCTTTTGAATAAAAACATTGCATGAATGATCCGGGTAGTTCTATCCTTAATTTTTCATTCTTTTTGAGCAGATAGAATTTCAGATCCTCCTGCCGGATCATGTTCCCGTTTTCTAAGGGGATTTTAATTCTCATCAATCCAAACCGGTTTGTAATCACCCGGAAAACCTGGCTGTTGAAATGAATCTCAAGTATTCTCCGCTCAATGCTCCCGGGCATGTAGGAATTGATCACCCTGAAAATATTCCGCCAGTATTTTTCCTGATCCTTGATGTGCAGGAGTTTCTGATTTATTTTAACAATATGCCCTTCAAGCCAGAATTTATTCTTGTTCTGTAAACCGATCAATGGCAAAATTGTATACCGGGTGATAGGGGTTTCCAAAATAAAAATATATATTATTGCATTGGTGCGAATATACAAAAAATGCATTTATAACAGACTATGAAGGTATTGGTTGTTATAAACCCGGTTGCAGGAGGCTCAGATAAGGATATTTTCATCAGCTATCTGCAAATACAGTTTACTAAATACGACATTGATTTTAAAATTCACCAGACAGAGGGGAAGGATGATGAAAAGACCATTAAAAACCTGATCGATTCTTTCAGGCCACATCGGCTGTTGAGTGTCGGCGGGGATGGGACTGTCACGATCTGTGCAAAATGCATCATGGGAAAGGACATAGCCCTGGGCATTATTCCCTTCGGCAGTGCAAACGGCATGGCCAGGGAACTGGAATTAAGCGAAGATCCGGAAGATGCCCTCGATGATTTTCTGAAATCACATTTATACAGGAAGCTGGACCTGTACAAGGTCAACGATAAATATATAGGCATGCATATCGGCGATATCGGGTTGAATGCCCGCATCGTGGAAGGCTATGAAAAAGAGGAGGGAAGGGGTATGCTCTCCTACGCCAAACATTTCCTGAAAGAATTGCCACAGAGCGAACTTGTGAATTTCAGCATTGAGCTTGATAACCGGCAGATCGATGAAAAAGCATATATGATCGCCTTTGCCAATGCCAGGAAATATGGTTCCGGGGTGGTCCTTAACTGGAAGGGGGATCTTTTCGATGGTAAAATCGAAATTGTGATCGCCAGGGATATAAATATCAGGACCCTGCTGCTGGCCGGCATGACCACCTTGAGCGAAGATCTGGGCAGGGACGATTCTTTGGATATCTACAGCATTTGTAAGGCCAGGATTCAGGCCGACAGGCCGGTTAGTGTTCAGGTGGATGGTGAGTTTATCGGAAGACTTGACGAGGTAACCATTGAAGTAGTTCCCAGGGCCGTGAAGCTGATTCTCGTAGACAGGCGTAATCAGGAATAGTAGATTGAACATCCGGAACAGGAGTCTCCGCCCGCATTCATTTTTCAATAATTTTTTATCTTTTCCGGAATGGGATAAAATACAATGCCATTACATTAAAGAAATGATTGGGGGTTTCATCGATGGTTTCGCCCGGCAGTGCAACCGGGATATTTAAAAAATATCCTGTCGAAATCGAAAGATTGCTGAATTTGAAGTTTACTGGGAGGGAGAAAGAATAATTCATCAGCCCGAATACATTATTGAATTCTTCTTCCGGAAGCAGGGATTCGATCAATTCAGGATTATTCCTGTACTTCCTCAATACGGTTTGGAGACCGTATCGCCTGATGAGATACCGGAGTTTCCAGTAGTTTCCGTTGAGGTAATAGATGTTCTGGTTCCCGAATAATACCGAGGCCGAAGGAATCAGGGAAATTTCATCGATGAAGCCGACGTCCGGAAACCGGATCGTACTGAAAACATGAGGCCGGAGCCTGTGTGCATTTTCCTCCCCGAATAAGAACGTATAATCGAATCCGAATGAGATAAAATCCAGATCGTAATATGTGGTTAAATTCAATGATTCGGTCAGCGGGAAATATGCATCGGCGTCATTTTCTCCGATTTGATAGAAATTATGCTCATAACTGCTGATCAGATTCCACCTGTGCAGGATATTTCCCATATACCCCAGGCTGAGGATCGTGGGTCCGTAATTTGGTTCCAAATCACTGTTCCAGTACCCGGTTATGTCGCCAAACAATCCGCTTTTATGATAATAACTTAATCCGCCGGATAAACCATATTGATTGACTCCGAAGTCTCTCCCCGCATTGATGATATCACTGATATAACCTGCCCGGATCACAAGCGATGAATACCTGAAATCTGCAGCGATAAGGCTATCGATCAGGTCCAGGATCGTAAGGGAATCAAGGGCAAGTTCCGCGAGGAGCAGGGAATCCATAGCCAGCGTGGCCTCAAGTAATGAATCTGCCTGCTGGTGCTGGGCTTGTGACGTAGTTATTCTGCCCAGGATAACGAATGTTGCCAGGAGACTGATAACCACCCATTTTTTAATATACGCTATCAAGACATGGCCTGCTTTATGGTCCGCTTTGCTACATCAGCACTCAGTTATTGGATCTGTTTCTTATAATGTCTTCTCTCCGGTCACGCATCTGTTCCCTTCTCAGTTGCTGTTCTTTTCTTTCCTCAAGTCTGCGAAGGATCATTTTTCTGAAATCATCTTCAGCTTTTTTAAGCGAAAGCAATTGTTGTGATGAAATAATATTAGTCAATCGACGGGCATACTGCTTTTCCAGTTGAAGCTGTCTTTCCTTTACGTTCAGCGACAGGTTCATCAGCTGTTGGCTTTGTTCCTCTGTAATATTATTCATGTCAACCTCATTCCTTGCCCCTTGGAGTTCCCGGGATAATTCCCTTCTTCTCTGGTCGTATTCGTTGTAAACCGGCCAGAATTTTTCTGCCTGTTCGGGTGTGAGGCCCATGCGTTCGGAGATCAATGCGATCCTGGCGGCTTCAATTTTTTCCCGGGCATCATTTCCCTGTCCAAATCCCTGCTGGCTAATGAAGAATACGGATAGTATCAGTATATACATGCAGGTTTTCATACCACTCATAATTTATATTTCAAATTCCAATTCATAGTCAGTGATAATATCCTCGATCAGTTCATTCTCGATTTCCTCGTCGGATATCAATCCGGATTCCATTAAATTTCCATCCGGAACAATCAATTCCGCATCGACTGTTTCCATAAGCTCATCGAAACTCATTTCACTCTCTTCCAGGTAAACGAGGAGGCTTTCGGTCGGGATTTTGGCAAGCATCTGATCAGCCGATCTGTCCCCCGATGTCAGATGAAAGATCCCGAAGGTGATCAGCACAAGAAAACTTGCTGCAATGCCCATTTTAATGAATGCCGGTAACGATACCAGTTTTCCGCCGCCTTTCCCAGACTCCTCTCTGATCCTTTTTCCAAGACGATCCGGGAATTCTTCAAAATACTGATCCGGAATCCTGAAAGGGGTCTTTTTATGGTTATCGTCAAGTTTCATTACAGGTTTTATTCTTTTAGACAATTTACAGATTAAATGGTTTAATCGCGGGTTAAATATTCTTCAATTTTTTTTACTGCATGATGATAACTGGCTTTCAGCCCTCCCACGCTTGTATCGGTGATCGCTGAAATTTCTTCATATTTCATGTCATCAAAATATTTCATGTTGAATACGAGCCGTTGCTTATCAGGCAGTTTCAGCAAAGCTTTCTGAAGTTTCATCTGGATCTCGGTGCCATCTATGTGGGAGGATTGATCCAGCTTTCTGCTCAATTCCTGGTTCACATCGTCCAAGGAAAACATGGATCGCCGTCTTTTCCGGTTAAGATAATTCAGACTCTCATGGGTAGCGATCCGGTAAATCCAGGTATATAAACTGCTGTCTTCCCTGAATTTATCAATACCCTTCCAAACTTTTATAAAAACCTCCTGAAGGATATCATCTGCATCGTCATGATCGATCACCATTTTCCGGATATGCCAGTAGATCCTCTGCTGGTATTTTTTTACAAGCAGAGAAAAACCGGTTTCCCGGTATTCCTTTTCCCGGATTTTTGTTAAGATCTCTTTATCCTCCAAGGTTTTTAATTTCAGCCTTTAGACAAATAAACGGAGGGAATGGTTTAATTTATCCCTGATAATTTATCATATATATCCATGCGTATATTAGCCATTGATGTAAATTAGTAACTGGTTTTACCTGTTTTTTTTATGGAATCTGAAAATAAAAAGACCGTCATTTTAGGAGCCAGTACCAATCCTTCCAGGTTTTCCTTCCATGCCGCCAACAGGTTAAATCAGAAGGGCATTGATTTTGTTCCGGTTGGGCTCAAAAAGGGAGCTGTAGCCGGTAAGGAGATCCTGGATATACGCGAAAAGCCCATGATCAAGGATGTACATACCATTACGCTTTATATCAACCCGAAAAACCAGGTGCCGTATTATGAGTATATTCAACGGCTGAAACCCAGAAGGATCATATTCAATCCGGGGACTGAGAATGAGGAACTTGCCAGACTGGCCAGGGCACATCATATTGAAACTATACATGACTGTACACTGGTCATGTTGGGCAGGAATCTTTACTGAAACCTCCCTATACAACGGTAACTTATTTGCGGAAATCCGGATCCGGCAATAGCGGATATCTGACTTTGCTGCAAACCCCGGTTCCTTCAAAATAAAAAGGTATTATTTTGCTGTTTTTCGCCTAAAATGCCGATAAAAATTGTAATTTTGCAGGACAAAATAGCAAGTATGAGTGAAGAAGTAAGTAAAATAAACCAGCATAGTTATTCCGCACAAAGTATTCAGGTATTAGAAGGATTAGAGGCTGTCAGGAAAAGGCCGGCCATGTTTATCGGGGACATCAGTTTCAAGGGCCTCCATCATATGGTTTGGGAAGTTGTGGATAATTCTATCGATGAAGCCATGGCCGGTTATTGTACAGAAATTGAAGTTCAGATCCACGAGGATAATTCAATCCTGGTCATCGACAATGGCCGCGGGATTCCGACGGATATCCATGAAAAAGAGGGGAGATCGGCTCTTGAAGTTGTAATGACCGTATTGCATGCAGGCGGCAAATTCGATAAGGATTCCTATAAGGTATCCGGTGGCCTTCACGGCGTGGGCGTATCCTGTGTGAATGCATTATCCTCCATGATGAAGGCTACCGTTCGCAGGGATGGCAAGATGTACCAGCAGGAATATGTGCGGGGAGTCCCGCAATATCCCGTTAAGGAAGTAGGTACTTCCAGTCTGACCGGCACCACCATCCATTTCCTTCCGGATGATTCGGTATTTACGGTGAAAGAATATAAGTTTGAGACCATTGCCTCCAGGCTTCGGGAGCTTGCATTTCTCAATGCCGGTCTGCGGATCAAATTGATCGATTACAGGGAAAAGGAGGACAACGGTAACGGCGAATATAAAAGCGAGGAATTTTTATCCCAGGGGGGATTGCGTGAATTCGTGAATTATCTTGATTCCAGCAGGGAGAAGCTGATCCCTGAACCCATATACATCAGTAACGATAAGTCAAATGTTCCGGTTGAAGCCGCATTATCCTATAATACTTCCTTTACGGAAAATGTCGTGTCCTATGTGAATAACATCAACACAATAGAAGGGGGTACGCATATTGCCGGTTTCAGGAGGGCCCTGACAAGGACGCTCAAATCCTATGCGGACCGGTCCGGGTTGCTTGACAAGGTAAAAATCGAAATCTCAGGGGATGATTTCAGAGAAGGATTGACAGCCGTCTTATCGGTTAAAATCGCCGAGCCACAGTTTGAAGGTCAGACGAAAACAAAACTCGGGAATTCGGAAGCGCTTGGAGCAGTGGATACAAGTGTCGGCGAGGAGTTGCAGCATTACCTCGAGGAACATCCGAAAGAAGCCAAGGCGATCGTTCAGAAAGTGATCCTTGCCGCCCAGGCAAGACATGCTGCGAGGAAAGCCCGCGAAATGGTTCAGCGGAAAAATGTGCTTTCCGGAACCGGATTGCCGGGTAAACTTGCGGATTGTTCGGACAAGGACCCGGCGATCAGCGAATTATACCTTGTGGAAGGTGATTCTGCCGGTGGATCTGCCAAACAGGGAAGGGACCGCCGGTTCCAGGCCATACTTCCGCTGAAAGGAAAGATCCTGAACGTGGAAAAGGCGCAGGAACATAAGATCTATGATAACGAAGAGATTAAAAATATCATCACCGCCCTGGGCGTCTCTTTCGGGACGGAGGAGGATGAAAAGGCAATCAATCTGGAAAAATTGCGGTATCATAAGATCATTATCATGACGGATGCTGATGTGGATGGAAGCCATATCCGGACCCTGATCCTGACATTCTTCTTCAGGTATATGCGTCAGCTTATCGAACAGGGATATTTATACATTGCCATTCCGCCCCTGTATCTTCTTCGTAAAGGGAGAACAGAAAGATATGTCTGGTCGGAAGCTGATCTGAATGTAGCTGTCAAGGAGGTGGCCGGGGATGGCAAGGAGGATGCAGTGAGCCTTCAGCGCTATAAGGGACTTGGCGAAATGAATCCTGAACAATTATGGCTCACCACCATGAATCCGGATACGCGGAGCCTGAAAAAGGTAACGATTGAATCTGCAGCCGAGGCGGAACATTTGTTTTCAATGCTCATGGGCGATGAGGTGGGACCCAGACGTGAGTTCATTGAACAAAATGCTAAATATGCGAATGTAGATATTTAGCCGCTTTACAGTATATTATAGTAGAGACCTGTAAGGAGAGACTTTTTTCAACAGAAATTTTCATTCAGATGGCAGTAACTGAGACGGTTCAAACAGAAAAATTAATATACCAGAGTAAACTTATCAGCCGTGATCTTAGCTGGCTGAAGTTCAACCAGCGGGTCCTTGACCAGGCGAAACATCTGGACAGGACACTGTTCGACCGGCTGAAGTTCCTGGCAATTACAGATTCAAACCTCGATGAGTTTTTTATGATCCGGGTGGGTAGTTTATATAATTACCTGGATTTTAAAAAGGAAAGAACGGATTATTGCGGTTTGAGGGAAAAACCATTCCGGAAATTATTGTTTGAAAATATCAATGAGTTCATCTTTGAACAGAAAGATTTTTATAAAAAGAAACTCGCTCCCGAATTCAAAAAGAATGGATTCGTCATCGCCAATGTTGACGAATTGAATGAGGATGAAAGGAAAAAAGTCAAAGATTATTTCAAGAAGACCGTTTTTCCGATGCTCACACCGATGGTATATGATAATTACCATCCTTTTCCCATGCTGATGAACCTGCTGCAGATCTTTGCCGTGGTGACACTGACAACAGAAAAACCCATCAAAAAGAAACTTTCCTTCATTCAGATCCCTCAGAATCTGCCAAAATTTTTTGAAATAGAAAGGGGAAACCTGATCGTATTTGTTCCAATTTCAGAGGTGATCAGGGCACATATCAACAAATTGTTCAGAAATATTGAAATTGTCTCGGTGAGCCAGTTCAGGCTGACACGGAATGGGGATTTTACCCTGGAAGAAAGTGATGATATTGAAGCTAATTTTCTTGAGGAGCTGAAAAGAAAACTCAAAACAAGAAGGACCGGCCGGGTTGTCAGGGTAGAAATGGAGGAGGGATTTGATGATTATCTCAAATCTGTCCTGATGAACAGGTGGGAACTGGAGGATGATAATTTTTTCCTGGTCAGGAAAAATGAGCTGATGGATTTTGATGCACTCTGGCAGATCATCAAACACCAGGAATTCAAGGACAGGCTGGCAAAAAGTCCGAAACAGATGCTTCCACTGATGTACCCTGAGGATGGCGACGACAGCATATTCGATGTGATCAAAAACCGTGATATCCTGATGCACCACCCCTATAACAGCATGGAACTCCTGATCGAATTGCTTGAAAAATCAGCAGAGGATTCAAAGGTGCTTTCCATCAAAGTGACCGTATACCGGCTGGCCAAGGAATCGAGGGTGACTGCGGCCCTGTTAAAGGCGGCCGAAAACGGAAAACACGTTTCGGTACTATTTGAAGTGAAGGCTCGTTTTGATGAAGAAAACAACATACATGAGGCCCAGAAATTACAGCGGGCAGGTTGTTTTGTTATTTACGGGATCAGTAATGTCAAAACCCATACTAAACTTCTGCTGATCGTAAGAAAGGAGGGTGATTCGGTGACCCGTTACGTGCATATGTCGAGCGGGAATTATAATGAACAGACTGCGAATCTTTATACGGATATCGGTATACTTACCGCCGATGATGATTATGGAAGGGATGTTTCTGAGTTTTTCAATGCGATCACCGGTCATTCGCTTCCCAATATTTATGATTACCTGATCACAGCTCCAAAGGATATGCGGCAGCAATTGATCGACCTGATCAGAAAGGAAGCACTGCATGCCAAGGATGGCAAAAAAAGCGGGATTGTCATCAAAATCAACTCATTGCAGGACAAGCACATCATCGCCGAATTGTACAAGGCTTCGAAAGCAGGGGTCCCTATCAAATTGATCGTCAGGGGAATCTGCTGTTTACGCCCGGGCAGGGAAGGCTTAAGTGATAATATTGAAGTTTATTCGATCGTGGGGGAATATCTCGAACATTCAAGGCTGTATTATTTTCATAATGAAGGAGATCCGAAAGTTTATGGCGGAAGTGCCGATGTTATGGTCAGAAGTTTTGAAAGACGCATCGAATCCTTGTTCCAGATCAAGGATGAAAAGGTCAGGGCTCAGGCGATCACCATCCTCAGATACAACCTCCGGGATAACGTCAACGCCTATAAAATGAACGAAGACGGAACCTATACGGTAAAAGTACCGGTTGGAGAAGAACCGTTTAATATTCATCGTGAATTCTTCAAAATCAAACCTGAAGACCTTAACCAGGTTTGCCTGGTTTGAATTATTCCCTTAAATTATTTCATTATTTGAATTTTCTTGACGTACTTTGCTCTCTCTTATCAAGAAAGACGGAGGGAATGGGCCCGTTGATGTCTTAGCAACCTGCGATTGGCAAAGGTGCTAATACCCATCCTTGTCAGAAGGAAATGATGAGATGGTCCTTCCTGAACTCCTTTCTTGATATTCACATATATTTGATGCTTCATGAAAAAAGACATTGCTTTATTATTAAAGGAAAGGATCCTGATCCTCGACGGTGCTATGGGAACACTGATCCAGCAGCTGAAATTGTCCGAGGAGGATTACAGGGGAGAGCGGTTCAGGGATCATGATACATCATTGAAGGGAAACTATGATATTTTATCCATTACGAGGCCTGACATCCTTAAAAGATTACACCGTGAATATTTTGAAGCTGGGGCCGATATCGTTTTAACCAATACCTTTTCAGGAAATTCCATATCCCAGTCCGATTATGGGATCAGGGATATATCCTATGAATTAAGTTTTGAGGCCGCAAGGCTGGCTGCAGAAGTCGCAGCCGAATTTAATCAAAGTCAAGGGGAAAAACCGAGATTTGTGGCCGGTTCATTAGGGCCTACCAATAAGACGGCATCCCTGTCACCGGATGTCAACGATCCGGGTTACAGGGCTATTACATTTGATGTCTTAAAGGAAGTATATAAAAACCAGGCCAAAGCCCTTATGGAAGGCGGAGTGGATCTCCTCATGCTTGAAACGGTTTTTGATACCTTGAATGCAAAGGCAGCCCTGTTTGGTCTTGAGGAGCTTTTTGAAGAAAAAGGTGAACGGATACCTGTGATGGTATCCGGAACCATTACGGATGCCAGCGGTCGGACCCTTTCCGGGCAGACCACCGAGGCATTCTGGTACAGCATCTCAAATTTTGATTTATTGTCCGTTGGCCTGAATTGTGCCCTCGGAGCCGATATGATGCGGCCATATATCCAGGAGTTAAGCAGGATCGCTCCGGTTCCAGTAAGCATACATCCCAATGCCGGATTGCCCAATGAATTCGGAGAGTATGAGGAATCGGCAGAACATATGTCATCCATCCTGGCCGATTTTGCAGCGGAAGGATTTATCAATATCGTCGGGGGCTGTTGCGGGACAACCCCGGTACATATCCGGGCCATCAGCGAAAAAATATCAAACTTCAAGCCGAGGCAAATCCCGGAAAAGGACAATTACCTGCATCTTAGCGGTTTGGAGCCCCTTACCATCCGTCCTGAAACAAATTTTGTGAATATCGGCGAACGCACCAATGTCGCCGGTTCCAAAAAATTCGCCAGGCTGATCATCGACAATAAACTGGATGAGGCGCTTGAAATCGCATTGAGACAGGTACAGAATGGCGCCCAGATCCTCGATATCAATATGGATGAAGGATTACTGGAATCGGAGTTGATCATGACCCGTTTCCTGAATCTGATCGGCTCGGAACCGGAAATTTCCCGGGTACCCATCATGGTGGATTCATCAAAATGGTCGGTACTTGAGGCCGGGTTGAAATGCATACAGGGGAAAGGCGTCGTGAACTCGATTTCCCTGAAGGAAGGGGAGGAAAGTTTTCTGCACCAGGCAAAACTGGTCAGAAGGTATGGTGCCGCGGTGGTTGTAATGGCCTTCGATGAACGGGGGCAGGCCGACAACTTTGAGAAAAGGATTGAGATATGCCGGAGATGCTATAATCTTCTTGTGAATAAAGTAAAATTCCCTCCTCAAGACATCATTTTCGATCCGAACATTTTGACGGTTGCAACAGGCATCGAAGAGCACAACAATTATGCCGTAGACTTTATCAGAGCCACCAAATGGATCAAGCAAAATCTCCCCTATGCGAAGGTTTCGGGAGGCGTGAGTAATGTTTCATTTTCATTCAGGGGGAATAATGTGGTACGCGAGGCCATGCATTCCGCTTTTTTATACCATGCCATAGATGCCGGTCTGGATATGGGGATCGTCAATGCAGGCATGATCGAAGTTTACGAGGAAATCCCAAAGGATCTGCTCTCCCGGGTAGAAGATGTGCTTTTTAACAGGCGGCCGGATTCAACCGAGAGACTCATTAATTTTGCCGAAAAGATTAAGGGGGGCGGCATGAAGGTGGAGGTGGATGATGCGTGGCGCCGGGATCCTGTCGATAAACGGATCTCCCATGCCCTCATCAAGGGCATCGTCGAATTTATCGAGCAGGATGTGGAAGAAGCCAGGCATATATTCAAACAGACCATCGAGGTCATTGAAGGCCCCCTGATGGCAGGGATGAATATTGTCGGGGATCTTTTTGGCGCGGGCAAAATGTTCCTTCCCCAGGTGGTAAAAAGTGCCAGGGTCATGAAAAAGGCCGTGGCCTATCTTATCCCTTTTATAGAAAAGGAAAATGCCGCCGGAGGGATAGAAACCAAATCAAGGTCTGCCGGGAAAATTCTACTGGCAACGGTAAAGGGCGACGTTCATGATATCGGGAAAAATATTGTTGGTGTGGTTCTTTCCTGTAATAATTTTGAGATCATCGATCTCGGTGTGATGGTTCCCATGGAAAAGATCCTGGATACAGCTGTGAATGAAGATGTGGATATCATCGGCCTCAGCGGGCTGATCACTCCGTCACTCGATGAAATGGTTTATGTGGCGAAGGAAATGCAGCGGAGAAAGATGAATACACCCCTGCTGATCGGAGGGGCTACGACTTCCCGGATTCATACGGCGGTTAAAATAGTTCCCCATTATGATGGCCCCGTGATCCACGTGCTGGACGCTTCAAAAAGTGTTCCTGTGGCCAGTAATTTACTGCAATCCAATAAAAATGCTGTGAATACCTTCACCAGGGATTTTAAGAAGGAATATAAGAAGTTAAAGGAGGACCATGCCAGCAGACAGGAAAATAAAACGCTCATATCCCTGCAGGAAGCCAGGAAAAACAGGTTCCCAACTGACTGGAAAAAACGGGAAATTATCCGGCCGACATTTCTGGGTTTGAAAACCTTCACTGATTATCCGCTGGAAGAAATCAGGAAATACATTGACTGGACTCCTTTTTTTCACAGCTGGGAGATCAAGGGCCGTTATCCTGCCATCTTTGAAGACAGCACCTATGGCAGGGAAGCCAAGCAATTGTTCCGCGATGCAAATCTTTTACTGGACCGGGTTATAGCTGAAAAGATCATCCAGGCAAGGGCGGTTATCGGATTTTTCCCTGCCGCTGCTGTTGATGACGATATTGAAATATATGGTTTTAACGGAGCGGCTGAAGACAGGTCGAAAATAAAGGCGGTTGTGCATCATCTCCGCCAGCAGAATAAAAAGGCGGATGGCCTGCCTAATTTCAGCCTGGCCGATTTTATCGCCCCGAAAAATAGTGGCATTCCGGATTATCTGGGTGCTTTTGTGGTTTCAACCGGTTTCGGTGTGGACCAGGAAGCCAGACGTTTCGAAAGGGATCATGACGACTATAACAGCATCATGATCAAGTCTGTTGCTGACCGGCTTGCTGAAGCTTTTGCCGAACGTTTACACGAATGTGTCAGAAAAGAATACTGGGGATATGAACCGGATGAAACCCTGTCAAATGAAGAACTCATCCGTGAAAAATATACGGGCATCAGGCCTGCACCGGGATATCCTGCCTGTCCGGACCATCTTGAGAAGGGATACCTTTTCGATTTACTCAAGGCGGAAAAAAATATCGGAGTGAAATTAACCGAAAGTTATGCCATGTCGCCCGCCTCATCGGTAAGCGGCTGGTATTTTTCCCACCCGGAATCACGTTATTTCGGGATCAATAAGATCACAAAGGACCAGGTGACCGAATATGCCGGCCGGATCAAACGGAGCGTGGAAGAAACGGAAAGATGGCTTTCACCAATCCTTGGATATGATCCCTGATGAAATGGTTCACTGGTTCACTGGTTCACTGGTTCACTGGCGATTTTGGATACCTGGAAAACTGGAAACGTGCCTGCCTGCATCCCTTTCGCATAGCTTCAGTGGAGCAAAGCCGTTATGCAGGCCTGCCTACCGACAGGTAGGAAAAATTCATGAATTTTTCGGGTTAAGTCATTCCTTAAACCTGAATTTTTTTCCTGGCAGGGCTTTGATGTAGCCCCTGAATTCCAGGTTCAACAGGTGTGACGCCAGCTGGTTGACGGGTATCTGGGATTTCCAGCTGAGTTCATCGATCAGAATTTCATTGCCCGAGTTTTTAAATATCTGAATGATCTTTTTTTCAGGGATGGAAAGATCCGACCAGTCGATCTCCTTTTGGGCAGTTTGAACGGCGGGTGGACCTTCCCTGCTCCAGTTCATGATATATTCAATATCCTTCACCGAGGTCAATATATGCGCCTTATGTTTCCTGATCAGGTTGTTGCATCCTTCACTGAACCTGGAATGGATGTTTCCGGGCAGGGCGAATACTTCCCGGTTATAATTATTTGCATATTCCGCCGTGATCAATGCGCCACCTTTCAGGGCAGCCTCAACAACCACGAGCACGTCCGACATCCCGGCGATGATCCTGTTCCTTTCCGGAAAAAAATGGGCTTCAGGTATGATATCTGGCGCAGACTCCGAAATAATTGATCCAGTAATTTCCATTTCAAGTGCCGTTCTTTTGTGCAGGGCGGGATATAAATGCCTGTATCCTCCTGCAATCACGCCGATGGTGGGAAGATCATGGGCGAGTGCTGAAACATGCGACCTGTAATCGATCCCGTATGCCAGGCCGCTGATGATGGTCGGATTGTGATATTTCATTTCCCGGATGATCTCCTCTACGGTTGATTTCCCATAAACCGTAGCCCTGCGTGTCCCAACGATACCGATCGATTTTTCAGGGTTCAGGTTTCCCTTTCCTTTGCCATAGAGGATGACCGGTGAATCGTAGAGATCCTTCAGACGGGAGGGATAATCCTGATCGGTAAAATAAAGGATACGGATACCTGACCTGGAACATTGTTTCACAATGTTTTCAGCTTTTTCAAGCTGGATACTTTTCCGGATCGAATCGGCGATTTTGATCCCGATACCCGGGATCTTCAGCAGTTTGTTTCTGGGCGTGTTAAATACTTTTTCGGCTGATCCGCAATAACTGATCAATTGTTTGGCGAGCACATTGCCAATACCCGGAATCAGGGTGATTCCCACCCTGGGGATGTACAGCTGGTCCATACAGGTTCTGAAATATGCTGGTTGTGTCTAAATAAGCAGGTCTTTTAAAGCTGGTTCTTCAATTCTACCAGGAACGACCTTATATCTTTCAGGGAATCGATCAGGGACATCCGGTCCTTGATCGGGCTCGAATTGTTTCTCAACAGATCTTTTGCTCCCTGAAGGGTGAATCCTCTTTCCTTTACAAGGTGATAGATCAGTTTTACATTCTGAATGTCTTCCCGTGTAAACTGACGGTTTCCTTTTCTATTTTTCTTTGGTTTTATTGTATCAAACTCACTTTCCCAAAAGCGGATCAACGAGGTGGCAACATCCAATTGCTCCGCAACTTCACCGATTGAAAAATACTTTTTTTCTATTACTTTTTCTTTATAAGGCACAGTAATTTAACTTAAAAGCAATGAACAGACTCAGTTACATGATAAAAAATACAAACCCCGGTGATTAGATAATTCTGAAACCAAAATTATCAAAATTTTAGAGTTATGCCAGAAGAAATTGTAAAAGTTTTTAACAAAAATAAAAAACGCTTTTACCGGTCCGATAAAAGCGTTGATTATCATTAAATTATGATTTTCTATGATAATGACTGATTTTCAATGGATGCCAGTTCAAGAATTTTTTCATATTCCGTATCATTCAGATCCATGAAAAAATAATTAACAGGGTTTACTTTCTGACCATCCTTCAGTACTTCATAGTGCAGGTGGGGTGCCGTTGACAATCCCGTATTTCCCACAGTGCCGATCTTATCGCCCCTTTTCACCTTGGCGCCTACTTTAACTTCGATATCCTGCATATGGGCATAAAGGGTTTTATAGCCAAAGCCATGCCGGATGATGATCTGTCTCCCATAACCCCCGAAGTTCATGATAACCCGTTCAATAACGCCGTCGCCGGTGGCATAAATGGGAGTACCGCGGGGGGCGGTAAAATCACAACCAAAATGCATGCGTTTATATTTAAGGATCGGATGGATCCGCATCCCGTAGCCTGATGCCAGCCGGGTGAGACTCTGATTCGAAACAGGCTGGATGGCCGGAGTTGCTGCAAGCAGTTTGGATTTGTTCCGTGCCATCTGCAAAATCTCATCGTAGGATTTTGTCTGGATATACATCTGCCTTTTTAGCTGGTCAACTTTTTTCAGGGACTCGATCACCAGTTCCTCATTTACCAGGTTGCTTTCAAGGATGTTCTTATACCGGTCAGTACCTCCCGTTCCGGCCATCCTGATGGTGGAAGGAATAGGTTCGGCTTCAAATATCACACGGTATACATTATCATCTCTCTTCTGAAGGGCTGCCATCATGGAATTCAGATCGGTAAGTTCCTTCTCAAGCAGTTCATAGTAGATCTTCAGTTCCTGATTATCCTTTTCCAGGAGCATCTCCTTGGGCGATTCGAAATAGGTGCTGAAAAGGATCACGATAATGACGGAAATAATTAACGATACCGAAAAAAATCCAAGCAAGTTCAGGACAACATCCCACGTGGTAACCTTAATCCGTTCATACTTACAGGATTCAGTGTCGTAATAGTATTTTATACGTGCCATAATGTATTATAAGCAATTAATAGCTTAATTTTGCTGTAATAATAATAAAAAATTTGGTTGTTTAAGTCGACTGTAAAAATAGGGCTTTACTGAACGCAATTTATCAATATTTTAAGAAAAAAAAATTAAAATTTCTCCAATATCCGTTTAATGTATGAATTCTGAAGAAATCAGACAGAAATTTTTGGATTTTTTCAAGTCAAAGGAGCATCGAATCGTGAATTCCGCTCCCCTGGTGGTGAAGGATGATCCCACATTAATGTTCACCAACGCCGGGATGAATCAGTTCAAGGATATCTTTTTAGGAACAAAGGATACGGAATTTTCCAGGGTGGCAGATACCCAGAAATGCCTGCGCGTTTCCGGGAAGCACAATGATCTTGAAGAGGTGGGTATCGATACCTATCACCATACGATGTTTGAAATGCTGGGCAACTGGTCATTTGGTGATTATTTTAAAAAAGAGGCCATTTTATGGGCTTGGGAGCTGCTTACCGGAATTTTCGGCCTCCCGGAAGAGAGGATTTATGCGACAGTTTTTGAGGGAGACACCGGGGATGGCCTGGAAAAAGATGATGAAGCTTATCAGATCTGGAAAAATATCCTGCCGGAAAACCGTATTCTCTATGGATCAAAAAAGGACAATTTCTGGGAAATGGGTGAAACGGGACCCTGTGGTCCGTGTTCAGAAATTCATATCGATTTAAGGCCTGAAGACGAAATACGGAAGGTCAACGGAAGTAAACTTGTGAACCAGGATCATCCGCGCGTCATAGAAGTATGGAATCTGGTGTTTATTCAATTTAACCGGCTTGCCAATGGAAAACTTGAAAATCTGCCGGAAAAGCACGTCGATACGGGTATGGGATTTGAACGGCTCGTCATGGCCATACAGGGAAAAACCTCCAATTATGATACGGATGTATTTCAACCGCTGATCTGCGAAATAGCCTCCAGGGCTCATACGGAATACGGCAGGGATGAAAAAACGGACATAGCGATGCGGGTAATTTCTGATCATATCCGTGCCGTAGCCTTTACCATTGCCGATGGGCAGCTACCTTCCAACAATAAGGCGGGTTATGTGATCCGCCGTATCCTGCGCCGTGCAGTCAGGTATGGCTTTACCTATCTCCATTTTTCTGATCCGACCATTTATCAGCTGGTGGATGTACTTTCCGGACAATTCAGAAATGTTTTTCCTGAAATTCACGATCAGAAGGAATTCATTAAAAGGGTGATCTTCGAAGAGGAATCATCCTTCCTGAAAACCCTGGAAAATGGGCTTAAGCGGTTCGACCAGATAAAATCCCAGATGAAAAAAGGCAGTAATACCATAGCAGGGAACACGGTTTTTGAATTGTATGACACCTATGGTTTTCCTGTCGACCTGACCGCTCTCATTGCAAAAGAAAACGGATTATCGATCGATGAAGAAGGTTTCAGGTCGGGAATGAATAAACAGAAGGAAAGATCGAAACAGGCTGCCAGACAGGAAGCGGGGGATTGGACCATATTAAAAGAGATCGACAGGGTGGAATTTCTCGGATATGAAAGGATAATGGCAAAGGCCTTCATTGCGCGGTACCGGGCGGTGAAAATTAAGGAAAGGACCCAGTTTCAGATCGTACTCGACCAAACCCCGTTTTATGCCGAAAGCGGAGGTCAGGTGGGCGACAGGGGTTATATTCAGGCTGACGGCGAACGCGTCCATATCCTGGATACCAAAAAGGAGAATGAGTTGATCATCCACATCACCCATAAATTGCCTGAGGATCCCCTGGCGGAATTCACCTGCGTCGTAGATGAACATAAAAGGAGACTTACAGAAAATAATCATAGCGCCACTCATTTACTGCATGCTGCATTGAGAAAAGTCCTGGGAAATCATGTACAGCAAAGAGGGTCGCTTGTCAATGAAGAACTGCTCCGTTTTGATTTTTCACATTACGCGCGGATGACTCCCGGCGAGATCAGGGAAGTGGAACAGCTTGTGAATAAAAAGATCCGTGAAAATATAATGATCGATGAAAAAAGGAATATCCGCATCGATGAAGCAAAAAAATTAGGGGCCATGGCTCTTTTTGGTGAAAAATACGGGGATTTTGTCCGCGTGATCTCCTTCGACCCGGCATTTTCGGTGGAACTTTGCGGCGGGACACATGTGGCAGCCACCGGGACGATCGGGATCTTTAAAATAATTTCCAAAAGTTCAATTGCGGCAGGGGTAAGAAGGATCGAGGCGATCACCGCCGACAAAGCTGAATCCTATATCAATGATCAGCTCGACCTGCTGCAGGAGATCAATCTGGCCCTGAAAAATCCCAAAAATCCCCTCAGGGCGGTCGAAACCCTGCTGACTGAAAACAATAAACTTCAGAAAGAAATTGAATCACTCGGGGCACAGAAGGCACTTGCGCTCAAGGATGAACTGATCTCCAGGATGCAACGCAAGGATGGAATCAATGTGATCACGGAAAGAATCCAGGTACCCGATGCCTCCGTATTGAAGAACCTGGCTTTCCAGATCAGACAGCAGGTAAAAGATCTTTATCTTGTCCTGGCGACTGAAATAGATGGAAAACCGCTGATAACCGTGATGATTTCGGAAAACCTGGTGGAACAGAAAAACCTCCATGCCGGCAAAATTGTCAAGGATCTTGCCCGGGAGATTGACGGCGGAGGCGGTGGACAGGCTTTTTATGCTACCGCCGGAGGCAAGGATCCGGACGGAATTGATAATGTCTTAAAAAAATCTCTTTCTTATATATAAAATACTAATAAAATATACATTATATTAAAATTATTATATTTGATTACTAATTTTGTTAAAAAATAGTTAAAGTGAAGGAAGAGGCAGATCCCTATATCCCTGTCATAGGACTTGAAGTTCACGCACAGTTACAGACAGAAAGTAAAATCTTCTCGGGTGATTCAACCAGGTTTGGGGCGGAGCCCAATACCCAGGTAAGTGTGATTACACTTGGACATCCCGGGGTGCTTCCGATGCTGAATCGCCGTGCAGTGGAGTTCGCGTTGAAAATGGGTATTGCCTGTGGAAGTGAAATTTCAAGGCGCCAGATTTTTGACAGGAAGAACTATTTTTATCCTGATCTTCCGAAGGGATATCAGATTACCCAGGATAAAACACCCATCTGCCGTGGCGGTGAAATCAGGATACAGCGGAGTGACGGAACTGACCGGATCATCAGGCTGAACAGGATCCATTTGGAAGAAGATGCCGGCAAATCCATACATCAGCCGGGAATGGACTCACTTGTCGATCTTAACAGGGCGGGCGTGGCATTGATCGAACTTGTCACGGAGCCCGATATCTATTCTTCCGAAGAGGCTTACCTTGTGATGGCGGAGATCCGCAAATTACTCAGGTATCTGGATATCTGTGACGGCAATATGGAGGAGGGGTCGCTCAGATGTGATGCCAATGTCTCGGTAAAAAAGAAGGAGGAGAAGATCCTGGGGCGGAAGGTAGAAATTAAAAATCTGAACTCTTTCCGCCATGTGCAAAAGGCGATCGATTATGAAATATCCCGTCAGATCAGGGAGCTCAGGAAAGGCAACGCCATTATATCAGAAACGCGTACATATGATGCGGTTTCGGGAAAAACATCCGGAATGCGGACGAAGGAAGAGCTCAATGATTACCGGTATTTCCCGGATCCGGACCTGAGTCCCCTGGAGATCCGGGAGGAATGGCTGGATGAGATCCGGTCAGAAATGCCGGAATTGCCACAGGAGCTTGCCTTACGGCTTCAGCGGGATTTAAACCTGCCAACCTATGATGCCCAGGTGCTAACGGAATCCAGGGAAATTGCCACCTATTTTCTGGAGGTCTGCGAATATTCCAGCCATTATAAAATAGTTTCGAACTGGGTCATGGGACCGGTCAAATCCTTTTTAAATGAAAGGAGTATCACCATCGATCAATTCCCGGTTCGCCCTGAAACCCTCGCGGAAATGATCGACATGATCCAGCAGGACAAAATTTCCCATACGACTGCATCGAAGGAGATTTTTCCTGCCCTGCTGAAGGACGGAACGATATCCCTTGAACATTATATCCAACAGCAGGATCTGGTAAAAAATATCGAATCTTCCGATATCAGGGACATTATAAAAAATGTATTGTCAGATCATCCCGAAAAAGTGCAGGCCTATAAAAAGGGGAAAAAGGGTCTCATCGGGATGTTCATGGGAGAGGTCATGAAAAAGACCAGGGGGAAAGCTGACCCGAAACTGACAAACCAACTGATCCGTAATTTTCTGGATTAGGGATTCTATAGCAGGTCTCGCATATCTGCGAAGATTTACCATACGATTTATGCCCGGGTGGATCATCAGAAATTCCAGCGGGTGGCTATCCCCCGGAATAAAACATTTTAAGTATACTTACGTTCTAAACGAAGAAATTAAACCTTTCCATTGAATATGAAATATTTGAATAGTTTATTGATCATGCTGCTGTTTATGGCCTGCACCTCTGCACAGAATAAAAATCATGATGATTCCCAGCTCATATCGGGTAAGATTGATCAGGTAGGTGTCGGGCACGTAGTGCTTCAGAAATTCGAAAATGGCCAGATTTTCAATGTAGATACACTCACCGTGAATGAGGATGGCACCTTTCATTCAACCTATCATCCCGAAGAACCGGGATATTTCAGAATAAACTTCTACGATACACAGTTTGTCAACATTATCCTCACGGAAGAACCGATCGTCGTTAATGTTGATGGATCGGGCCCGAATGCACCCTTCGAAATCAAGGGATCACCTTCCATGGATGCACTGACTGACATGAACCAGATTATGAATGATTTCAAAAGGGAGGTACAACTGATCAACGAGGCGTATGGCGCTGCAGTAAAATCGGAGAACCAGGAAGAGGTTGAAAAGATCCAGCAGGAATACCAGGCTCTTCTGACGGCAGTGAATGAAAAAATCAAGGATAAAATCCGGGGAATGGGAACCTCCGTTGCCGTGTTACAGGCCATCAATTACCTGGATAAAGAGCAGGAATTTCAATTTATTGACAGTGTGGCCCTGGAAATTGATAAAAACATGCCGGATTATCAGATTAAAAAGGATTTTCTTATGGAGATCGAGGATCTGAGAAAACTTGCGGTCGGATCGGTTGCACCGGAAATAGAATTGCCAAATCCGGAAGGGGAGATGGTTAAATTATCTTCCCTGCGGGGAAATTTTGTATTGATTGATTTTTGGGCAGCCTGGTGCGGACCCTGCCGTAAAGAAAATCCGAATGTCGTGCGGATGTATAATCAGTATAACGAAAAAGGTTTTGAAGTTTTCGGGGTTTCCCTGGACCGGCAGCGGGAAGACTGGGTGGAAGCCATTAAAAATGACGGACTGATCTGGACTCACGTATCGGATCTGAAATATTTCAATTCGGAAGCTGCGAAAATCTATAACATCAATGCCATTCCTGCAACCTACCTGATCGATCAGGATGGGAAGATCATCGGTAAAAATTTAAGGGGTAAATCACTGGAAGACAAGCTAAAGGAGATCTTTGGCTAGGATTACATCTGAAACAGATCCTGCAGTTTTTCCCAGAGAATTTTCTTTTTCGCCCTGTCCTGGCCAATTGTTTCGAGCGGATCAGCCATGAGGCTTCTGAAATTCCCCGTTGACCGTATTTGATATTTCCGGGTTGGAAAAACATCCTGCACCTGTTCAGACAGAGTTTCGAGGAATCCAAGGATTCTGCAGTCTTCAAGGTTAAAATTCTTCAACAGGTTCTGATGAAGGCCGGGTTTCCCAAGGTCAAGCAGGAAAACTTCTTCCGGTTGCAGTTTGACAGCCCTTAAAATTCCGGAAAGAAGTTGATGGCCGCTTTCGGAAATGGAACCGGCTCCCGGGTAATGGATCAACACCAGGGTCTTTTTTACCAGGTCTTCAACCTGATCGTCCCCTCCGGGTGTATTTTCAAGGATATGATGATCCCGCTCCTCATTGACCAGGTAAATTTCCTCAGGGATTAAATATTTCAGGTAGTTTTCCATTTATTTTTTCCAGCCGAACTTTCCGACAAGAGGAACAAAACTGAAAAAATCATGGGCTTCTTCCCTGAATTCCGTTTCATTTAACTTGATGATCCGCATCATTTTCTGAAGCGAATCATCCCCAACAGGAATCACGAGGATTCCCCCGGTCTTCAATTGTTCCTGCAGGGGTTTGGGAACCTCAGGGGCGGCGGCAGTTACGATGATCTTGTCGAAGGGTGCAAAGGCTGGAAGTCCCTTTGTCCCGTCTCCATGGAAAAAATGAGGGTTGTAGCCCATTCTCGGCAAAAATGCTTTTGTCGTTTGAAACAGTGATCTGATATATTCGATGGTAAAAACCTCCGCACCAAGTTCAAGCAGGATACAGGCCTGATAACCTGATCCGGTCCCAATCTCAAGGACTTTATCTCCTTCTTCGATTTCGAGCAATTGTGTCTGGAATGCCACGGTAAATGGCTGGGAGATCGTCTGGCCCTGCCCAATCGGGAATGCCTTGTCCTGGTAAGCATGTTCCAGAAATGCCTGATCAAAGAAATAATGCCTCGGGACTTTTTCAATGGCCCTGATGATCCGTTCATCCCGGATACCCTTCTTTTTCAGGGTCTGGGCCAATTTTCTTCTGAGTCCCTTATGACGGTAACTATCCTCCAGCATATACTTTTAATTATTCCTTAAAATTAATATTTAAC
Source organism: Cyclobacteriaceae bacterium (assembly GCA_018224645.1). Taxonomy (GTDB): domain Bacteria; phylum Bacteroidota; class Bacteroidia; order Cytophagales; family Cyclobacteriaceae; genus JAGTVG01. The sequence continues at coordinate 3,285 of JAGTVG010000457.1, read as the reverse complement.
CCTAACTATTCATACTCTATTTATAAATTGTATCCAATTTGATTCAGATATTTCACGGGGTTTAAACTGCTTAAATCATGATTTTTTCAACTTCGTCACAGGTTTTTGAATTTCTCAGGTTAACAGGGTCTATAAATATTGAACCCGTATGCATACCATGAAAATTTCATGATTTATCCGTGACGGTTAACCGGGGAGGTAATTTACTGTAGGCCCCATAGGCAGCACCTCCGGCACCTGTTCCGATCAGACCTCCTGCAATAATATCCCCCGGATAATGAACTCCCACATATATCCTGCTATAGGCAACAATTGCTGCCCATAAATATACCAGGATCCAATATCTGCTTTCCTGCCTGTAAAACAGAAACAGGAGGGTGGCCAGGGCGAATGAATTGGCGGCATGTCCGGAAGCAAAACCATAAATTCCCCCGCAGCCGGAAACGGTATGGACAAGGTCCTGGATTTCCGGATCATGACAAGGCCGTAAACGTTCAAAAAACGGTTTCATCAGGCTGGATGTGACCTGGTCTGAAATTGTAATGACCAGAATGATGAGCACCAGGGGTATGATGGCATTACGCCTGAACTTCCAGAACATCCAGATCAGGATGATCGCATAAAATGGATACCAGGTTTCCTGATTGGTGATCCAGAACATGATCGTATCAAAAAACTCATTATGAAATCCGTTCAGCAAAAGAAAAATTTCCTGATCGATCCTGTCCAGGTATTCTATCATCGCATTTTCATTTCAGGTTGATCCAGTCTACGCCTTTCTTCAGCCATTTCAGCGTGTTATGTTCATTTGAATGCGGATCGGTCTGATGGTCATAGATCCAGCAGGCTGAATTTGGCAGACTCATCAGGATTGACTCAGTCCGGCCTTCTGTTTCCAGTCCAAACTTTGTTCCTTTATCCCAGACGAGGTTGAATTCCACATATCTTCCCCTCCTGAGTCCCTGCCATTGTCTTTCCCTGTTGCCATAGGGTCTGGTTTTGTTCCTGCTTACGAGGTCTCGGTAGACAGGAAAAAAGAATGATCCTACAGCCTTTGTAAATTCAAACAATTCTTTCATTTTCTTATCGTCAGGGTCAGAAAGCCGGTCAAAAAATATTCCGCCAATGCCGCGGGTCTCATTTCTATGCCTGATAAAAAAATAGTCATCCGCTTCTTTTTTAAAAGCTGGATAAAAATCAGGATCGAATTTATCACAGACATTTTTCAGGGCCTTGTGAAAATAGACGGCATCTTCAGGGAGAACATAGTGAGGTGTCAGGTCAATCCCCCCGCCAAACCAGCTTTCTCCGGAACCCATTTCAAAATAGCGGGTATTCATATGAATGATTGGGATCATCGGGCTGATGGGATGCAATACAACCGATATGCCGGTTGCATAAAAATCGCTTTCCGAAGTATTCAGGTCATTTACCAGACTGCTGTTTGTTTTACCAAATACTTCCGAAAAATTCACGCCCCCTTTTTCAATTATATTCCCTTCCTCCAGGACCCTGGTAATGCCTCCGCCTCCCCCTTTTCTTGGCCATGGATCCCTCCGGAATTTTCCGGATCCGTCCAGTTGTTCAAGGTTTTCACATAATTCTTCCTGCAATTTTTTAAACCAGGCCGAAATTGATTCTTTTTCCATACAAACAGGTGAACCCAAATGATTCAGTAATTAAATTATCTGAAATATATGAACATCCTTTTTTAAATTTAATTGAAATTGTGCTTTATCGGCCTTTCGGGGGAAGAATTTATGAATTTTCAAGTTTAAAAAGGATAACCGATGGCCAGGTTCAGAATGATCGGATCAACACCTGTTATTTTTTCCTTATTCACCTGGGAGTAGAATCTTTGTCCCGGGGGAAGTCCCGGGTTGTAGATCTTCACCCCGGCATCGAGTCGCAAGAGCAAAAATGTAAAATCAAACCTGGCACCTATTCCCGCACCTATGGCGATTTCCTTATAGAAATCATTGAAGCTGAAAGCACTGCCGGGACGCTGATCATCATTTGAAAAGACCCAGATATTGCCTGCATCCACAAACAGGGCGGTATGAAAAAAACCAACGACCTTTGTGCGCAGTTCAATGCTGGATTCAAATATCAATTCTCCGGGCTGTTCAAAATCATCGCTATACCTCACCACAACATTTCCTTCCCCCATGACCGTATCCGCCGGAAAATAGGATCCCGGCCCCAGCCGCCGTGGCCTCCAGGCTCGGATACTGTTTGACCCGCCTGAGAAAAAATATTTTTCGTAGGGCAATATATCATTCGGAGCATAGGATTTTGCTGCGCCGATATGCACACGGAAAGCGATCTGGCTCCTGGGAGAGATGGAAACATACCTCCTGTAATCCCCTGAAATTTTAATGTATTTATACAATTCCAACCCCGTTGTATCATTGAAGTTGATATCAAAAAAATTCAGTACCGAACCACCCATTTCGATGTATGACTTTAAAAAAGCCGCGGCCCTGCTTTGATAGGATGTATACCGGTTAAAATTCCGGGTAAAGGAAAAACTGGAAGAAAGCACAAATGATGGTTCAAATGTCCGCCAGAAATTATTTCCCCTGTCCCTGATCCTGTCAAGTTCTGCCTGGAAAGTCGAATCCTTAATGGTCGATTTTATGAGACTGAAATCCGCGGCGGTTACGCTGAAAAGTTTTTCCTGGCCTTTCTGCCAGCCATAATTGATGTAGGAGTTGAAATTCGATCTTTTATATTCGGGACGGTTGGTAAAGGCAAAGCCAGAGACCAGGTTGGTTTTTGGATTGTACTTACCCAGATTGGATTTCATGGTTGAACTCAGGGGCAGGATGAATTGCGGGAAGATCAGATTCATTGATGCCCCAGCTTCGGTACTGCTGTATATTTTTGAGGCATCCGTTACTGAGGCAACGCCCTCATAACCGATCCTTCCTGATATTTCAAGGATCTCCAACCCATGGAAGATGTTCCTTATTTTCAGGGTAAGATTATAAAATGGCCCGGGGAATCCCTGGGTAACATTCACCCCGACCTCATTGGTCATCTGGTATTTTTTGAGCGGACTGGTGAATATATTGGCGATGAATTTCCCTCCTGTTGTATCATAATTCAGATTGACAAACTTGAAATTATCGAGGTTGACAAGCTGACGCTGGGTTTCCAGTGTGTTTCTCCGTGAATATTTTTGTTCCGGATAGACAAATACCCTCCTGTCGAGTATCTTTTTGGAATAATCATCATCAATGTATTTATAGGTAACCCCATTATAACGTTCATAGAACCGCT
>JAGTVG010000456.1 GCA_018224645.1 Cyclobacteriaceae bacterium | reverse complement strand
TGGAAAAATTATAACAACTAGATCCATGGTTTATAAATTTTATCTCCTGATTTTAATTTACTCAGGTTTGTTACTGCCTGATTGCATCATGGCGCAAAAGGTACAATTGAGTGAGGTAATCCTGATAAATGGTTCCTCATTTAAAAAACAGGCCGATTCTGAGGTTTTAAGGTCATTTTATGCAAAAGAAGTGGCTCCTATATGGTCTGCCCGTGTCAAAGGATCTCACCTTTATTTATTAAAAGCCGACAGGGGGGTGGAAAAAGATCAATTTCTGCTGGCCTGTACTTTTGATGATGTGAAGGCTCGTAATAAAAATCTGGCGCAGGGAAGTCCTTTTAACGATAAAACCTTTTCCAGACTGGGTTCCCTGCCCTCCACACCCTCCAGATTCCTGACCGATCCGGATAAATATACGGATTACAGTCTGATAGGCCGGTCTGAATTGGGATCACTCCCTGAAGTTGAAATACTGGGAATACATTATATTCAGGTCTCCCCGGATATGGCAGAAATATTCGAAAAATTTGTACGTGAACAATTGCATCCGAAAGTAGCCGGTTTATTACCCGATATGGGACTGTATTACTACAAAGGCGTTTCAGGAGAAAACTCGGGTTCTTATATTACAATTTTTGCGATCAGCACCATTGAGGCCAGGGAAAAATTCTGGCCAACAGGAGGTGCGGAAACCGCTGAAGTAAAAAAAGCATTTGAACCCTTGGGAGATCTGGCAGAAAAACTGGAAACTTACCTGGTAAAAGGGTCTTTTCTGTTGCCTGAGTCCGGTGGTGCTGCGGCGTATTTTGAAAGTCTCAGGTGGACAGATTTTGTTCTGGTCGAATAAGAGGTGCTGATAAAACGATTGCTTTACAAAAGGGATTGGTTAAAACCAAAGGACCCGTATATCAGGATTAAATCTCACCTCCTTCTCCTGCTTCTCACGTTGGTGCTTACGCCCAACACTCCCAACAGCCCCCGCATCAGCTCACGTGCCAGTGTTCTTCCGACCTGGCGTACCATGGTATTCTGGGTGATGGTTTCCAGTGTACTTTTATCCTGCCCTGATCTTTTTACAGAGTCAGTGGCTGATCTGTTTTTTTCCTGTTGTTCATGTTCCAGGGCCGATTCGATTTTCTGATTCAGAATTTCATAGGCTGAATTCCGGTCAATTGTTTGCTGATAGACAGAAACCAGTTCGGAGCCTTCGATCAATTGTGTTATTTCCTGAGGTGTAAGGATGTCCATCCTGGTCATGGGTGCCCGTAAATAGGTAGCAGCCAGGGGGGTGGGAATGCCTTTTTCATTCAGGGCGGTAACCAATGCCTCTCCGATGCCAAGGCTGGTTAATACCTGGTCTGTTTTATAAAAATCCGACAGGGGATAATTTTCAGCTGTCTGTTTGATCTCCTTCCTGTCTTTTGCGGTGAATGCCCTTAAGGCATGCTGTACTTTCAACCCAAGCTGGCTTAGCACAGATTCGGGAATATCGGTCGGGTTCTGGGTACAGAAATAAACACCCACACCCTTGGAACGGATGAGTTTTACAATGGCTTCGATCTGGTCGATCAGGGCCCTTGCAGCGGTTTTGAAGACCAGATGTGCCTCGTCGATAAATATTACCAGTTTGGGTTTCGGTTGGTCTCCAAGTTCCGGGAAAGTCGCATAAATTTCAGCCAGTACACTAAGCATGAAAGTCGAAAAAAGTTTCGGCTTTTCCTGCATGTCCGTTAACCTGATGATCGAAATATAGCCATTCCCGTTTTTATCCAACCGTAGGAGATCTTCCATATTAAAGGAAGGTTCGCCAAAAAACATTTCCGAACCCTGCTGTTCAAGCTCAATGATCTTCCTGATTATGGTATTTACCGTGGCGGAGGATACATTGCCATACTCCTTACTGATCATTGCCTTGCCTTCCTGGATTGAATACTGAAGGATCTTTTTAAAATCCTTTAAATCGATCAGCGGCAGCCGGTGATCATCACAATACTTGAATATCAGTGAGACGACACCCGACTGTACATCATTAAGATCAAGAAGTTTCGAAAGCATCACCGGACCGAATTCGGTTACCGTTGCCCGCAATCTGACTCCTTTTTCATTCGAAATAGTCATCAATTCAACCGGCATGGCCTTGGCAACATAGGGGAATCCTAATTTTTTATGCCGCTCAAGGATAAATTCCTTTTCTGCCCCCGGGCGTGCCAGTCCACTCAGGTCTCCTTTCAGGTCCATCAATAAAACAGGAACTCCATTTTCCGATAACTGTTCTGCAAGGACCTGAACCGTTTTTGTTTTTCCGGTACCGGTAGCACCGGCAATCAATCCATGCCTGTTCATTGTTTTAAGTGGAATCCTTACCGGCGTATCCGGAATACATTCCCCATCAAGCATGGCACAGCCAAGCAAAATGTTCCCTCCCTTGCAGGAATATCCATCAGAAATGGCATTTTGAAATATATCCTTGTTATTCATACAGACAATTTATACAGAAAAGTAAAGATCGAAGATTAATTTATACCTGAAACTAATGAAATTTCAACTCATGCAGACCTAATCCAGGTAGGCCTCCGGCACTGCCTTCCTCCTTCCCAGCCACAGGAAACAACAACTGAAACAAATAAAACCGGTCTTATTCGTCTAAGGCCATACGGAGAGCCTCCGTGGTAATATAATATTTAGTGATCATGTTGGGCACCTCCCAGGCAGGAATATTCCCCTTCTCCAGGTAATACAGGAATTTTTCGGTCACCTGGCTGAAATGCGCTTCATGTCCAACCTTATAGGTGTCCGGGATATTGACTTTATATTGTTTTTCTGAGATCTTTTCCAGCGCGACCCCCGGATATTCTTCCTGGAGGGTTCGATCCACTGCCTGTTGAATTGCCCCTTCAAAATCTCCCATTTCCGTTTTTGGTTCTACATATAAAACGGGCTGAAAATTTTCTTCCGGACCCTGACGGATGATCAGATTACTCCTCGTCCCCCGCATCATGGAATAATGGGTATCGCCACCATCAGGTGCCTGATAATTCCATGTCACCGACACCTTTGCATGAATATCACGTAATTTATAGGTGATCTCACCATTGGAATATACTTTCAGATGGCCATCTTCGACATATTTTTCAAGGTAACCGGGAAATTCTTTCATTCCGGTCACTTTTTCGAATTCAGCAGGAGTCAGATCCGTGGTCCAGCGTTTTGCCTCAAGAATTTCCACCTCCTCCTGGTGGTCAATGATCATTCCAGGAAAACATTCCCACATCGTCAGATCAACAAGGTGGGTGGTTACATCCACCAGTCCTTCTCCCTGTTGTGATACATCAAAAAACCAGGCTGGCCGGATCAACGGGCTTCCCGACACAAACTTGAAAAAATGATGAACACTCTCCTTGGTGATTGCAGGTTCATCGACAGATCCTTTTTCCAAGGCCCCGAAAACATCCGGAATCTGAGACAGTTCTTTCTGAAGCAGCGTGGTGATCTCGTATCTTTCAGTCATGATATCATACAGCAGCACATCCTTCTCCTCTGCCAGCCGGAACGCTTCAACCAGGTGGGGGAACTGATCCGGTAAAATGACCATGGGTTTATCTGCAAGCACATGCAGCCCGGCACCGATGGATTTTGTAATATAATCTGTTTTTTTCAGATTGTTGCCTGAAATCACGACCACATTTCCTGGTTTCTGCTCAAGCATCTTTTCAAGAAAATCAGGTCCTGTGTAAACGACTTCCTTCCAGGTTGTGGGATCCTCGACGTGGCTGTTAAATGCATCGATCCTCTTCAGATGATCCCTGACATCCTGGCCTTCGGGGGCATACACATAAACCACCGGATCGATCTGTTCATACATTTTTTTCTGGACCAGGGCGGCGTGAAAATGCCCCGGATCGAGAGTCATTAAGGTAAAATCTTTTCTGGACATCGGATTCGTTTCATTGTTATCTTCCCTTGAAGCATCCTGGCTGCAGGAAAAAAGTAAAACCATAAAAATGACAGCTAATTTTTTCATCGCCCTGAAAAATATAATTGAAAAATTTGAAAACCCTACGCTGATTTATCCGGGTATCCCGGATTGCGATGCATTGTGAAATTTTCATTTTCCACCGCACTTCATACACAAGGCTGGGATAAATTTAACACAAAAAAATAATAAATCATTTATTGCTTTGATGCATAGTTGCACGCCGGTACGCCGTTGCCCGCCCCAGCGAATAAAACAAAGTGGTCAGGATCATTTACCAGCTTTTTATTTCCCTGCTGACTTTCCTGATCCAGTATTTTACCTCTTCTACTTCAAGTAGTTCATGAATATAAACAAGACGTTCAAACATGGCACTTACTTTCCGGAAAGATGATTGGGAGCCATCCCAGTGCCGGTAAGCGAATTCTTCAGGATAATCTTTCAGAAAACGCTGTACCTCCTCTGCCTGATAATCCTCAAAATAAACAGAAAGATAATCAATCAGCCTGAGGTATACTTCCCGGTGTTGTTCAGGCATGGTCATGAAAACCTGTTTATAGAAAGGTTTCAGCCAGTCCCATATCAGGGGATGTAATTTGCTGTTGCGGATCAGCGGGAAGAGCACCTTATGCCTGAAATTTTCCCAGACAGGATTTTTTGGTTGTAAAAAATCAAAATTAAGAGCAAAACGTCCTGCCAGCGTACCTTCCCCTGCCGACACCTTATCAAGCATCTGAGGGTACCTGTAATACAGATATGGCCCCCATCGTGTGGCTTCCAGTTGAAGTGCAATAAAATTGGAGAGGCTTAAGGTATCAAAGGAAACATTGAGAACTGCAGAATCATTACAATCACAGGGAACAGCTTTTAACGAGTCCAGAATTACCGGTTGGTTTCTCCTGATTCCCCCCGCTCTGATGCTATTTTTTTGATATTTCAGTGCCAGGTCCCTTTGCCCGCTGGTATGAATATAACCGAATGAATCTATCGTTGAAACGGGGGCGATCCCGTTGAAAAAACTGCCCGCCTCTGTAAACTCCGGCATGATAAAGAAGGATGAATCGGGATTTATGAAACCAAATTCATCGAAAACCCTTACGCGGGCAAATCCTTCCGAAAAGAGGGACATTTCATCAAAAGAGATGCAGTTTGCTTCCATCTTTTCTCCCAGGGTATCGAGATGATAATATTTTCCATTTTTTTTAACCAGGGCACGCCCATTCAAAAACTCCGAGGCTTTATCGAATTGCGGTGCCAGGTTCATCCGGCCGGATGTATCCATATAGCCATATCCTTCAGTGGTTTTCACCCTTGCCAATCCGTTGGAAAAATTACTGACAGATAGTATTTTCTCCGGAATGATTAATTTCATTCCCATGGAATAGAGATAACTGCTATCCTGTTTAATGGCAAACCAGTAAGTATTTCCCCCGGAATTAAGCGATTGCAGGGTAGTATATTTTACCGGGACAATGGTATCGCCCCTGATCCCGACAACACCCAGATCTCCTTCAAATACCAGGTTTTTTTCATCAGGAAAATCCTCAAAATGTATGTATCCGGACCCATTCCCGACAATGGCATATTCCCTGTCAAGCTGTAAAATGACCGTAAAGGCCGGTCTGAAAACAATGGACCCATCCCTTGAGATCAACCCGAATTTTCCGGAAAAATCAACCTGGCGGTGGTCCATGTTATGATTTAGGAGTTTATAATCGCCTATACCCACCACCGTCCATGGAAAACCACCGGTAAATTCTTCTGCATAATCAAATTGAGGTTCGATCAATACCTGACTGGCGGAATCCCTATAGCCGATTTTCCCATCCACTGAATAGGGAAAGATCAGATCCTGTGCAAATATGGGATCCGCCAACCAGGCTGCTGTAATGATGATGAAAGAAAGCTTTTTTCCCAGGAGTAAACAATTCATTCTTATTCCAGATCGATTCTTTTCCCGTCCTTTGCAGAACGGCGTGCTGCATCCAATATTTCAACTACGATCAGGTTATTTTCCAGGGAGGAAAGATCTTCCGGCATCACCTTTATTTCCCTGAGGATTACGGCGGCAAAATAGGTAAAAGGATTCTGCGACGGGAATTCACGTGCAGGCGTCCTTATCTTTTCAGTTTGCTGATTGATGCTAACAGCCATTTCATCCCTGTCATATTGATAAACAGCCCCCGCCGTGCCATACACATCCATATCTTTCCTGCTGAAAGGCCAGTTCCATGACGCCTGGATGATCCCAACGGTATTGGGATAAGTAAGGATAATGGTGGCTTCATCATCCACATCAGGATAAATATGTGGTTTGATCTGCTGGGTAACGGCTGTAACAGTTCCCGGTCGCTGGTTTTCCATGATCCTGGTGATCAGATTTGCGCCATAGCAACCGAAATCGATCAGCGCTCCCCCTCCGTTCAGTTCGGGGTCCGTCAACCAGACAAAGAATTCATTGTTGACGCCAATTTCCCTGGGTCCCTGATGGCCATCCCGAACCACAATTTTCCGTACATCGCCGATGGTCCGTTTATCCACGATCTCATCCATCACCCTCGGTGTGGTTCCATACCATGTGGTTTCATAATTGGTCAGCAGGAATATATCATGCTCCTTTGCCAGACCGGCCATTTCTGATGCATGATCTGGGTTTACCGCCAGGGGTTTTTCAACCATCACATGAATACCCAGGGGTGCAGATATCTCCACAACTTCCCGGTGTTCATAAATGGAATTAAACGCCAGTATCCCATCCGGAGCGGTCTGCTGTATCAGTTCCGTGAGATCATGATACCTTAATTCCTCAGATATGTTATAATTCGAGAATAACCGGCGGGCCAGCGTGTCATTTTTTTCGGCGAAACCAACCACTTCATAATTCCTCCCTTCCATGCTGCCAAGGATCCAGTTAACATGACCATGGGTCATGCCTGCTACCCCCAGTCTTACCTTACGGGGATCCTGTGAAAACCCGGTCATCAGGGAAATAGAAAATACAAGGGTCAGTAAAATTCGAATCACACGTCAGGGATTAAATTTCGGTTTACAAATTAATTCTGTTTAAAGAAACGTCCTAATTTGCTGGTTGAAAAATTATCCTGAAGTAAGATATTAAGGAATAGCTGATCCCGGTCATTCAAACAGTACTTGAGAAGATTAATTTTACACCGGGATCAGTTGATTGATCATATTACAGATTCTCCTTTAATTTATTTATCTCCTTCTCATAATAGGCAAGGTTCGGTTTTTGATCTTCCGGTAAATTCGCGAGCGCTGTTTCCCAGTATTTAATGGCTTTTTTCGTTTCTCCTAGGGCCGCATATCCTCTTGCCAATCCCACATTTGTCGTGAATTTATCCTCCGGATGCATTTTGGCATTTTTCCTGAAAATTTCCATGGCTCTATCATTCCTGCCTTCACCGATCAATGACCTGGCATACTGATGGATGGCCCCCACACTGGCCGAACCATGATCGATGGCTTTGTCCATGATCATATCCGCTTCTTCCGTATTGCCCATGGCATTCAGCACCATTGCTTTTGTCTGAAATGTCTGAAAACTTTCCTGGCCGATAAACGGGGCTGAGATGGCTTTATCTGCCCAGGTCAAAGCTTCTTCAAGATTGATCTTGTTATTGGCACAATAGGCGGCTGCCTGCATCCAGCTCGTATGATTAAAGCCGGGGGATGATTTTAATTCTTCCCTGATCCTTGACAGGTAAATTTCATGAATGTCCGGCACTTCAACCCTGAAGGGGATCTTTTTGTTTTCCCATTCCAGGAAGGCCGTACAGGAACTGAGCTGACGGTCATCAAAGCCATAATTCAGCCATTCAGAGAAGTCATTTTCAACCGGAGTGATTTCAATACGAAGCACATCCTCTTCCGGATCGTAAAAATAACTCCCCCACGATGTGTGGTTTGCTGAAAATATCAGGGTCCAGGGTCCGCTTTCACTGGAAATGATGTGGAAACCATAATGCCCGGCTGGAAGATCCTTCCCTTCGATCCTGACATCATGAGAGGTATAGAAAACCGTATTTTCATTGGCTCCCGCCCTCCATGGTGACTCCACGGCAGTGCCGAATCCGAGGTTGTTCATGCCCCAGGGAACCAGTTCCCCCCAGATCTTACCGGTCCTGTTTTCACCCGACGGACCGGTTACGTCAGGACTGTTATAGGTAAAACTGACCTTGACAATTCCCATCCATTGTGACACACTTGATTTCTGATTTCCACCGCTTGGTGGCAGGGTGATATTTTGTGCGAAACTGAGCAACGGGAACAATAAGATTCCCAGCATCAGGATAATTTGTTTGTTGTTGTGTTTCATGTCTTTATGGTTATTAATGAATAGATTTTCAATCTTACAATATTAGGATAAAAATTCAAAAAAAGACGGATTACTTTCAGCGGTAAAATTGGGGGTATAAATGGTAATAAACTTCCAATTATTCAATAAATACCTGTTTTTGTATCGATTGAAATCTTTTTTTTTCTAATTTGAATGTGAATATTAATCCACAAAAATATGACTTACACAAAAGCAACTTTCGCACCTCTGGCAGGAGATTGTTACGGGCACGGATGGAAAATGTTATGGAAAAATTTTCTTGTACTGTTCCTGATCGGTCTCATAATAATTTTATTTTCATTCCCCATCAGTGGATTTACCCTGCTGGCAGGAGAAGATTTTTTATACAATAATGTTCCCCTTTTTATTCTCCCGGTATTTTTATATGGCCTGCTTGTACTTGCTCCCATGAGCTGGGGTGTCTACTATGCTTTCCTGAAAGCGGTCAGGGGCGAAAAGGTTGAAATAAAGGATATGTTTATTTTCACCAGGAATTATGGGAGTGTATTATTTGCCTACCTGTTGATGAACTTCATCATCGGTATCGGTATGGTGATGCTTATCATTCCGGGGATCATATTTGCCTGTAAACTGGCCTTTGTTCCCTTCCTGGTGATCGATAAAAACATGAACGCGATGGATGCGCTTAAAACGAGCTGGAGCATGACCGATGGATACGCGATGAATATTTTCCTGATCGGCGTGCTGGCCATCTTTATATCGATTGGTGGAATAATCGTCTTTTTTGTAGGCATTATCATCGCCACCATGTGGATCTACACGGCCATTGCCTCCATGTATTATGCAGTCGATTCCAGGATCAATCCTCCGGCAGAAACCGAAATCATTGTTGAGCAGCCATGAGCTGGGATTGAGTGTTCCAATTGTATTATGCGTATGGGTGTATTCCGTCTGGACGGGTCAAATATTGAATTACCAGAAAGGATCAGGGACATCCGGACGTTACGACCAAATACACCTAAAAACATAATTAACAAAAACTTTCATTTTATTGGCCGTCTGTACCGGCCTGCCCCGCCCGGGACAAAAACACATCATACCCTCCCTCCTGTTTTGTGCGCGACGTGAACGCCCTAAAATATTACTCTTGATTATCAGGCATTTATGTTTTTTTAATTTGAATTTTGGGTCACGCGGAGTTACTTTTAGAGCATGTTTGTCCGGAAAAACAAAAATAAGAGTGGCTCATTAAGCATACAGATTGTTCATAAAATCAAACGTAAAAACAAGGTTGTAAAGACTCTTGGGATTGCCTATACCAAGCGGGAAGAGGAATTGCTTATCTTGCTTGCTCACAATGAGATAGAACGATTACAAGGCGTTCAATCCTTATTTGTTGAGCATGATGATTTGGTGGTAGAAAACTTTGTTGGCGGTATTGCTAATGACCATTTACAGATTGTCGGGTCAGAGTTGATTTTAGCTGAAATATATCGGAAAATAGGTTTTCCGAGTGGTGGGTCACGCGATTATTTTAAGAATCTGGTTTTATGTCGTTTGGTCTATCCAGGAAGCAAGCTAAAAACGGTAGATTATTTAAAGAAGCACTTGAATTTGGATATCAGCGTGTATTCTGTTTATCGATTTCTCGATGAATTAAATGATGAATTGAAGCCGCTTATTGAGCAAGTTACATTCGAATACACAAAAAAGATATTAGATGGAAAGCTGGGGGTGGTTTTTTATGATATGACCACACTGTATTTTGAAGCCTCCGAAGAAGATGACTATCGAATACCTGGTTTTAACAAAGACGGTAAACACCAACAACCACAGATTATGATTGGCCTATTGGTCAGCAGTCACGGCTATCCCATCGGCTATCAGATTTTTCAAGGCAACACTTCAGAAACTCAGACCTTGATACCGGTGCTTGATGCTTTTCAAAAGAAATTCAGCATAGAAAAACCCATAATTGTAGCGGATGCAGCCTTGCTGTCTGAAAAGAATATCAATGTATTACAGTCAAACAATTATGAATTTATCCTTGGTGGCAGGATAAAGAATGAAACCGAGCAGATCAAGCAAAAAGTTATTGAACTTAAAGTAGAGGAAGGCAAGCCAAAAGAAGTGAAATCAAAGAACGGCAGACTCATAGTGAGCTATTCTTCGAGTAGAGCCAAGAAGGACAGAAGAAACCGAGAAAAGGGGTTAAAACGACTGGAGAAAAAAGTTAAAAATGGGAAGTTAAATAAAGATCACATCAACAATCGCGGATATAACAAATACTTGAAATTAGAAGGTGAAGCAACAGTGAGCATTGACTATGCCAGGTATGCTGCTGATAGTGTCTGGGACGGTTTAAAGGGATATGTTACAAACACAAGGCTCTCCAGAATGAATGTCATGGCCAACTATGCTCAATTATGGCAAATAGAAAAAGCATTTAAAATATCAAAAACCGATTTAAGGATAAGGCCGATTTACCATCGATTAAAAACAAGAATAGAAGCACATATATGCATTTGTTTTTCAGCATACATGGTTTACAAAGAATTGGAAAGGTTATTAAAAATCAATGGAATTAACATATCACCAGAAAAAGCAATTAACGAAATCAAAGAAATAAGGCAGTTAAATTATACCCTACCCAAATCAAAACAAGTCAAAACTAAGATCCTTCAGCCAACAATAAAGCAGCAAGCCCTACTGAATATGAAAATTTAATTCTGGGTCACGCGTTGCACAAAACAGGTGTACTGCTAGCACTGCTAACGCGTCTCCCGCATCGCATCCCTCATGCTCATTTTTCATTTTTAATTTTTAATTTTTAATTTTTAATTTTTAATCGCCACTCATTTGTTCCTTTCGCTCACGGCAGAACGGTAGATCAATAGACTGGTGCCTGCGAT
>JAGTVG010000455.1 GCA_018224645.1 Cyclobacteriaceae bacterium | reverse complement strand
TGAATCTCTGCCCTGGTGGGAAGTTGTCCATAAATCAACAGGTAGGCAACTTCAAGAAAAGTGGATTGTTCGGCAAGCTGTTCGATCGGGTATCCCCTGTATCTTAAAATACCCTTCTCCCCGTCAAGAAACGTAATGGCACTCTGGGTTGAACCCGTGTTCTTAAATCCGGTATCCAAAGTTATCAATCCCGATTCGGCTCTTAATTTGCTGATATCCAGCCCCCGTTCATCTTCCGTCCCTGCTACAATGGGAAGTTGATATATTTTACCATCGACATGTAATTCTGCAAAATCTGACATATTTTTAAGTGTTTATATTAAAAAATCTATTATTACCTCTCCGTGAATACGTTTGAATATAATACAAAAATCCTTCCTGAATAACAATATTCTGGATTCATTATCAAGGAATTCAAATTGACCAAGAACAAATTCAAGTATTATCGACGCAAGCTCTGTCTGATAAAGCCTGTGTTCTAACCCGGGGTTTGGCTGTTATTATGACCCATCTAAAAATTTCTCTGCTTCCTTTATCCCGTGATACTGTAAATATATAACATTTAACTAAATTCCATCCTTATTGTTTCTTAGGAAATACACCTTCTCAATGCCACTGCTTCACCAAAAAATAAGCAATTCACTTAAAATATTTGAATATCTCCTGAAAAAGATTCCGGTAATGATTTAACCGCGGTCATTCATAATAATTTTAAAACATAATACTAACTGCATGTAATTTAATTATTTTCATTAAAATACATAACGTCCCGATTCGATCGTGATGGCCTTCAGGCGCATGCCTGCATCCCTTTCTCATAGCTCAGCGGAGCAAAGCCACAGGCAGGCCTACCGGCAGGTAGGAAAAATTTATGAATATTTCTGATTAAATATAGAAATTAAATAAAAAAAATCAGGATTTAGGTGAGGGATATTTTTAAAATTTTTAACGTCAGGATTATTCCGTTATGCTCATTTTGATTAATACCTGCTGATTTTTGAAATATTTTGATTCAAAGCATATTTTTCTGGTCCTTTTTCCAATTTGGATCCGAAAATCGATTACCAATATATTGAATTTCAGGAACTTTTGATTTTGATGTCTGGTTATCATGTATACCAATGGAGAGGATTGTTTCCCAAAACTGAACCTGGAATCTTATTTGAATTAATATGTGGCTCTCTTCAACTGTTTATTAGTAACAGTTAAACGAAAGAAATATTACTTTCTTTTTTCTTATAAAAGTAACTGAATCCGTCATTTTTCTAATCTTAAAAATTTCACCAACATGTCTAAACTGAAAGAAAAACTTTTTAAAAAAATCGAAGCATGGAGGCCCAGGACAATTAAGCTGATGAAAGAACACGGTGACGTCAAAATAGGTGACGTTACAATTTCCCAGGCGTTGGGAGGGATGCGGGGAATCAAATGCCTGGTCACCGATATCTCCTATCTGGATCCATACGAAGGGATCAGATTCAGGGGATATACCATTCCGGAAGTACTTGAAATGTTGCCCAAGCCTCCCGGCGCAGAAATCCCCTATGTGGAGGGTTTTATCTATCTTTTATTAACTGGGGAGGTGCCCTCCAAAAAGGATGTGAAGGAAATAGAGCATGAGCTTGTGAAAAGAAGGAATATACCAGATTATGTGTATAAGGTACTTGATGATCTCAGCGAATGTCATCCCATGGTCATGTTTTCTGCGGCCGTTGTTTCGATGGAGAAGGAGTCAATTTTTACTCCGAAGTATAAAAATCTGGAAATAGGCAAGGATGACCTTTGGGATCCCACCTATGAGGATGCCCTGAATTTACTGGCCAAACTTCCCCGTATCGGGGCCTATATTTACCGGAAAAAGTACCGTAACGGGAACATAATCCCGGCTGATCCGAAGCTGGACTGGGGAGGTAATTTCGCCAGGATGATGGGTATTGGAAAACCCTATGATGACCTGTCAAGGTTATATTTTATCCTTCACAGCGATCATGAAAGTGGAAATGTGAGCGCCCATACGGGTCATCTGGTTTCCAGTGCACTTTCAGATGTTTACTATTCCATATCCTCCATGCTCAATGGTCTTGCCGGCCCTCTGCATGGCCTGGCCAATGAAATGGTTTTAAGGTGGATCCAGGGGGTGATGAAAAAAATGGGCGGAAAGATCCCCTCGAAGGAAGAAATGAAACAGTTTATCTGGGATACACTTAACTCAGGACAAGTAATTCCAGGATACGGGCATGCCGTTTTAAGGAAAACGGATCCGCGCTACACCGCCCAGCGTGAATTCTGCCTGAAACATTTACCGGACGATCCGGTTTTCAAATATGTGGACCTGGTATATGAGGTAGCCCCGGAAATCCTGCTTGAACAAGGCAAGGCTAAAAATCCATGGCCGAATGTGGATGCACAATCGGGTGTGATCCAATGGCATTATGGTGTCCAGGAATATGATTTTTACACGGTTCTGTTTGGCATCGGACGTTCAATAGGCGTATTGAGTAACATCATCTGGGACAGGGCATTGGGTTATCCCATTGAACGGCCAAAATCGGTTACCACTTCCATGCTTGAGGAAATTGCGAAGCAGGCTGAAATGGCTCATCCGGTATAATTTTAATGACTCATGCCATGACTCCCAAATCATGGCATGAGTAAATAACATCAATTATTGCCCAGGATCAGGGGTAACCCACCTTCCCCGCTGCCGATCACGATAACTTTTGCGTTCTCCGATTCGGCCAGACGGATCGTGGCTTCAATTCCCCTCATTTTAAGCAACTCGTCAGTCAGGCTGCTGTTGATGATTGCATTGGCCCTGGCTTCACCCTCCGCCTGGATCCTCATCCTTTCGGCTTCACTTTTTTCCCTGTCGAGCCTGAATTGATAGGCAAGCGCTTCCTGTTCCTGTTTCAGTTTATTTTCGATGGCCATTTTAATCTGCTCAGGCAGATTGATCGATCGGATCAGCAGGGCCCGCATGGTGATGAAATTTTCATCGAGAATATCCTTGGTTTCATTAACGATGGATACTTCCACTTCGCTCCTTTTCGTGGAATAGATTTCTTCAGCCGTATACCTGCCCATCACTTTACGTACGGTGGAACGGACTTCCGGGATCACCAGACGATTCACATAATCCCCCCGGAATATTTCATGAAGATAACCCACACGGGAAAAAACCGGATGGAACCTGACGGAAATGTCAACCTTGATGGAGAGGCCATTTTTGTCCAGGACATCGAGGGGTTCTTCAATTTGTGTCTCCGTTACATCATAGAGGATCAATTCATTCCAGGGAGCCTTTACGTGAAATCCGGGTTCATAGATTTTGTCTCTCTTCAATCCGGTGAACCGGTCGAAGATGACGCCTCTTTCACCAGGCTTGATGGTAAAGAATAAACTGGAGGAAAGAAGGATCACAACGATCAATACGGAAAAGGTGATAATGATCAATGGTAAAAATCGACGGTTATTCATATCAGAGGGTATTATTTTTTAAAAAAACTGTAAATATTGTTCAAAGGTAAGCAGAATATAATTGCACTTAAAGTAATAAGACTCCTGATGCTGTAAAATTTAACGTAAAAAGTTAAGCAGTATACGATTGCATTCCTTCAGCAATGCTGTCAGGAATTATTATTGCCTTTCAAGTTCCTTCCAGGCAAGTGCACTGGCCCCAAGGACAGCGGCATTTGTTTCCTGCAACCCAGAAGGCAGGATTTTGATCTTGTTCTTGTACACTTTTAAAAGATTCTTTTCAAAATGTTCGATTGTCGGTTTAAAGATCAGATCACCTGCATTTGTTAAACCGCCAAAAAGAAAGATAGCCTCAGGACTGGTATGGGCAACGGTATCCGCCAGTTTCATGCCAAGAATTTTACCGGTGATCTCAAAAGCCTTCAACGCAATGGGATCGCCTTCCCTGGCTGCCTTTGAAATCATCTTTGCCGTCATTTCATTGAACCCCACATCCCTTAAGGATGAGTCATCCGTTTCATCGCATAACAATTCGAAAACTGTCCTTCTGATCCCGCTAGCCGAGGCATAGGTTTCCAGGCATCCACGATTTCCGCAACCACACATCCTGCCGTTTTCATAGACCATCACATGGCCTACCTCGCCTGCAAAACCATCATGGCCATAAACCACTTTACCATTAACAACGATTCCGCTTCCCAATCCTGTTCCAAGGGTGATGACCACAAAATCTTTCAATCCCTTGGCACTCCCATAAATCATTTCCCCGATAGCTGCAGCATTGGCATCGTTGGTCAATGCCATGGGCAGGTTAAAGTATTTTTTAAACATCTCGACAAAGGGAACAACATTCTTCCAGTCCAGGTTAGGGGCATATTCGATGGTACCATTGTAATAATTACCATTGGGGGCGCCGATCCCAACCCCCACCAGGTTAAAGTCAGGGCCAAGATCTTCCAATGATTTGTTAATCCCACTGGCCAGGTTGGCCATGTAGGTTTTAATGTCAGGATGACCTGTGGTCACGATCATACTGTCAAATTGGGATTTTCCGTTTTTTTCAATAAATCCGAATTTCGTAAAGGTTCCACCTATGTCGATTCCTAATGCAATGTCCTTCATTCTTATTAAATTTTTTTAACGATATGGCCTTTCCAACCATAATATGCCAGATAAATATAACTAAATACGGGTACAAAAAAAGAATAATGATAGCCATTAAATGCATCGGCCACAGCCCCCTGGACCAGGGGAATGAGTGCTCCGCCAAGAATGGCCATGACAAGCAGCGACGATCCCTGGCTTGTATATTTACCGAGATCCTTGATTGCCAGGGTAAAAATATTGGACCACATGATCGAATTAAACAATCCAATGCCGATAACGGTCCAGATGGCAATCATCCCTCCGCTGAACAGCGTGAAGATAAGCAATATGATGACAATGAACGAAAATACCATTAAAGTCCTCGCGGCAAGGGAGCGGCCCAGCCTGAAAGCGAGCAGATTGAGCACCAGGAAAACGGTGAAAGGCAGTACATCCCTGAACGGGAACTGGAAACCACTTTCAACAAAAACCGCGAAATAAATGATCATAAAAGAAAGGAAGGAAACGCCTGTCATCAGGAGGCTTTTTCTGACACCGCCAGCCATATTACTCAGGGAAATGGCCCCCAGGAACCGGCCGATCATGGCTCCTCCCCAATAAAAAGCAAGGAATGATTTAGCGGTCATTTCAGGAAGTCCCACCGATTCATTCATATAATTGATCAGTACACTTCCGATGCTAACCTCTCCTCCGACATACATGAATATGGCAACGATTCCCAGTAAAAGGTGCCTGTATTGAAGTGCTCCGGCCCCTTTTTCAATTCCGTAGGTTTCTTCCACCCTGGGTAACCGGGTAAACCAGATCACCAGGGCAAGCAGAAGAAAGATTCCGGCAAAAATGAGGTATGGCAGCTGAACGCCCTGGGCTGAGATCGGGACCCCTGTATCAGTCAGGATGGGAGAACCCTCCCTGTTCAGAAGTGGCTGTCCCCATCTGGCGAAATAATGAAAAACCAGGTAGCCTCCGATAATGGGAGCAATGGTGGTACCGAATGAATTGAATCCCTGGGATAAATTCAGCCTGCTCGAGGCTGTTGCAGGTTTACCAAGAATGGCCACATAGGGATTGGCCGCAATCTGCAGCAGGGTGAATCCAAGGGCCAGCACGAACAAAGCACCAAGAAACAGGCCGTAAACTTTATAATGAGCGGCAGGATAAAAAAGAACACAACCCATGGCTGACAGAAATAATCCGGCCAGAATCCCATTTTTATAACCGATCTTATTGATCGGATCCCCTTTTTTTGCCGAAACAATAAAGTATACAAGCGCACCGATAAAATAGGCCGTAAAGAAGCTGAATTGAACCAGCATGGATTGGGTGCGGTCAAGTTCAAATGCTTTTTTAAGAAATGGGATGAGGATATCATTCATACAGGTGATGAATCCCCACATGAAAAATAGGGAAGTTAAGACAATGAGCGCCGTAGTATTCGATTTACCGTTCTGTAGTCCCTGACGTTCAGGCACACTGATGCTTCCTGCCATAAAATGGAATTAAAAATGATCAAAAAAATCAGCCAGATATTCAGGTGACTTTCCAATATCGGGCCTAAAATTAGTTAAAAAAAACGGAATGTGAAGTTTTGCCTGTCTAATTTGATTTATGATCCGGCAGATGGATAATCCTGATCCTGAACAGTTATCCGTCAGCCGAATTTTTAACGTTTCAGACTCCCCGAAACGGATATGATGAAAGAATTTTCACATAAGTTAAAATTTATCAATACTCAGAATATCAATAATATATATTTTAAAATTCAATAAAGTGCCGGTTCTTTCCAAACAGGTAAAAATTTTTGGAATAGAAATTGTTTCTGCTACTCAAAACCAAAAATTTTAACAAAATGAAACATGCATCATTATTCATTGTCATTTTTCTGTTGGGCTTGGTTGCCAGCACATTAAATTCACCCGCATTTGCCGATAAGGAAGACCGGCAGCTTACCAGGCAGATTAAAAAGAAGGCGGTAAAAAATGCCAGGAAGGAAGCGAAAAAATTTAAAAGGCAAAAATGGTATGTCGCTCCCGGTGCTCTCCCCATGGATAAGCAGGTCCAGAAAGCCTGGGAATTGCAATATATGGAGGATGAAGACGGTTATCCTTTATATATTGTTGCCACGGGTAATTCTGTTGCCGAAACTCAGTCAGCGGCAAAACTGCAGGCGATGGAACTAGCCAAACTGGAACTTGCCGGACTGGTCCAGACCAATGTCGCGGCCCTGATTGAGAACAGTGTGGCTAACAGCCAGCTGAACAATGAGGAAGCGGCCTCAGTGACCAAAACGGTAGCGGCCTCCAAGAATATCATCGCGCAGGAAATCGGCCGGGTGATCACCATGTTTGAAATCTATAAAAAGATCGATAAGAATGTCGAGTCTTCTGTCCGGATAGGTTATAACACCGAATTAGCGATTGAAACGGCTAAGAAGACCATCAGGAAAAAACTTGAGGAGGAAACGGAAATCCTTCATGAGAAACTTGATAAACTTCTTGATTTTTAATCCATAGAAAAATCACCATGTCCCGTTGTATCACCATTTCCGTAATCATCATGTTATTTTATGCTCCTTTGATTGCCCAGGAAGTTATCTCGGCGGTTGGATTCGCCCAGATCCGGCTTGAGGATCATATGAGCAAGGAAGAAGCCAGGGAAGAAGCCAGGCAACAAGCCATAATCAATGCCATTGAATCAGCATTCGGGGCCTATGTGGAAAAGGATGCGGATGTGGATATCGAGGATGGCAAAACCAGCTTTAAAATAATCGGACATACAAGGGTTCGTGGTGATTGGCTGAAAACAATTTCGGAAAAATATGGGGAGGATAAACGGAAAATTCGGGGTCGCACCGGAAAAGAACCTGAAATATGGATCTCATGCCGGGTTGAAGGAAGAATTCGTGAAATCGGCCAGCCGGAAACGGCCCTTGAATTTATTCCCCTGAACTGCCCTGACCTTATCTGCCGTACCTATGACTTTAAGGATGGTGAACCCTTCTATCTTTCATTCAGAACCTCTGCAGACGGATTTTTAAGCATCTTCCTGATGGATGTGACCGATATGGTATACCGGTTGCTTCCATACCAGAAGATGCCCGTGGAATTCATCAATGCGGTTCCGGTGAAGGCGGATAATCCTTATCTTTTTTTCCTGAATCAGGAAGGATATGATTATTTTCCCGGATTTTCTTACATGATGATCGATGAGATTATCATGAGCGCGGGCCAGGTGAGGGAATTTCTTGATCTCTACATCGTTTTTTCAACATCGGATTTTGTCAAACCCATGTTGGACAGTGAAGAAGAAATAGAAACGAATACCCTTATGCCTAAATCCCTTGATTACGAAAAATTCGAAGAATGGCTGGGTGATAACAGGATCCATGATCCGGAATTTTTATATAAACGGGTTACCCTGATAATAAATAAGTAAAAAAATGAGTAAGCTTCCTTCAATAATCATTGTTTTGATATTGAATGTTCCCCTGCTATCAGCACAGGATTATCTGATACCGGCCAGGGAACATGGATTCTGGGGATATATCGATAATAATCAACAATGGGTTATACCTGCCCGGTTTGAAGAGGCGTTGCCTTTCGTACAGGGATTGGGTTGTGCGAAATATTACGGGAAGTGGGGATATATTGATAAAACAGGTGAATGGCGCATAGAACCCCGGTTTGACAAAGCAAAACCTTTTTCAGATCAGCTTGGATCCGTGAAGACCAATGGCATGTGGGGTTATATCAATAAACGGGGCGACTGGGTTATTGACCCAAAATATCCTGCGGTGAGCTCATTTTCCGAAGGCCTCGCGGTTATTTATGAAGAGGGAGGTTTTACCTACATTAATAAACAGGGTGAAAATGCCTTTGATAAAAAATTCACCTTTGCCAAACCATTTACAGAAGGACTGGCATCTGTTGTCCTTGAAGGGGAAAAAGGATTTATTGATTTTACAGGCCGGTTTGTCATCAACCATAATTTTGATAAAGCCGATGCATTTTCCGAAGGTCTCGCCCTGGTCTCACAGCATAAAAAATATGGTTACATCAATCACCGGGGAGATGTGATGATCCCCCTGATGTTCAGGGATGCCAATCATTTCAGCGAAGGCAAGGCGAGTGTTAAAATCGGTGAAAAATGGGGTTATATTGATAAGACCGGGGAAATGGTCATCGAGGCCGTGTATGAATATGCAGGCCATTTCATGCAGGGCCTCGCCGTTGTCAGACAGGATAAGAAATACGGCATGATCGATGAAACCGGGAGTTGGATGATCCAGCCTGAATTTGCCGACCTCAATGAAATTGGAAAAACAGTTTCCCTGGAAGAAGAAATTGTACAACAGGTTGAACAGCGCATCAGACCCTGGGAGCGGAAAGGAGAATTTGAAAAATCCTCGGAATATCTGGAACGGGTTACAACAGAAAACCGTGATGCGGAAATAAAGGTACTGACAAAACAGGTGATCAATGAACTGGGCAGCCGGTATATCAGGTTTGAAAACATGGAAATGGGGCTTTA
>JAGTVG010000454.1 GCA_018224645.1 Cyclobacteriaceae bacterium | reverse complement strand
CGGAATCAATCTGTAAAGTAAAGTCAATGGCCTACGATATGGATTATTTTATGCCCTTCAGGTACGGCCTTACCCCCGACCTGGAAATCACTGACTCTATCTTTCCTGTCCCCTGAGTTTCAACAACTTCGAATTCCTGTCTGACTGCAGGATTGGTTTTCTTTGAAAAAAAATGGCGAATGAAGGAAACATTTTCTAATTTTGACCGTTTAGTTAAATCAAATGGTTAAAAGCAAAAATACTGAAGAAAAAATACTGGATTCTGCCCGGGAAATATTCATGATGAAAGGATTCGAGGGCGCCAGGATGCAGGAAATTGCTGATCATGCGGGCATTAATAAGGCACTCCTTCATTATTATTTCCGGAGCAAGGAAAAATTGTTTGCGTCCATATTCAATAAGATCCTTTCCCAGATCGGCCCTGCCATGCTCACCTTTATTAATGAGGAGATACCCCTGGAAGTCAAGATCTGGAAATTCGTGGATAGTTATCTTGAACTCATGAAAAAATTTCCCCGCATGCCCCTGTTTATCATCAATGAGATCAGTATAAACCCTGAAAGGATCATAGGGCATTTGAATTTCAGTGATTTCCTCGATCTCCGGAAACTGGAAAAAATACTGCACGATGAACATGGAAAAGGAAGGATAATCGCTGTGGATGTGAAACATTTCATTGTCAATATTATTGGGTTGACCGTGTTTCCTTTAGCCGCAAAAATCATCATTCAGCGAAATCTCCAGATCCAGAACGATGAATGGCATCAATTCATTGAAGAACGTAAAAAAGTGATCCCTGAAACCATCATGGGCTGGCTTAAAAATATGGATTAACCAAAAAGTTTAATCGTATGGTTAAAAATACATTTATATTCTCTCTGATCATCCTGATCATCACTTCCATGGCACATGCACAACCCGATACAATTCGTCTGGATGATTGTTACCTGCTGGCCATGGACTTGAGTCCACTGAAAAAACAGGAACTCCTGAATGAAAGTATTTATGAGTTGGGTCTGCGCAATCAGCAGTCCAACTACCTCCCTTCCATTTCCTTAAATGGAAAGGCAACCTACCAGTCTGAGGTAATATCCATTCCTGGAACCGGAATGATCCAGGACTATCCTCAAATCCCGAAAGAACAGTTTCAGATGAACCTGGATATCAACCAGAACATTTATGACGGTGGGTTGACAAAGAATGCTAAAAAACTCGAAGAATCGAGCTGGATCCTGAACCAGTCAGAACTTGAAACTGAATTATATTCCATCCGATCCACCATTAATGATCTGTTTTTTTCAATTCTCACCCTTCAGGAAAGCAGGAACATATTATATACTACCCTTGAAAATTTGAGAAACCAGCAAAAAATTATATCTGCCAGGGTTAGTGAAGGAGTAATCCTGGAAAGCAATCTTTATCGGATCGAAAAACAGATATTAACCATTCAACAGGAAATTATTTCCGTTGAATCTGACAGGAATGCCCTGATGGAAGTACTTTCGGCCTGGATCGGTGAGCCAGTCGGGCGCAATACTGTACTGAAGATTCCAGTGTTTAATCCGCAAGAGGCAATCCCTGAAATTGACCGCCCCGAGAATGAAATGTTCCAGGCTCAGCGGCTCTTTCTTGAAACCCAGAGATCAATGGTGCAGGTAGAAAGATCACCTAAATTTTCTGCCTTTGTACAGGGCGGGATTGGTCAGCCAAATCCGGTGAATTTTTTCGAAATTGATCCTTCCACCTATTATATCCTTGGGATCCGCCTAAACTGGCCGGTAATTAACTGGGGCAATGTGTCCAGGAAAAAACAGGCCTTAAATCTTCAGCAGGATATCGTAGATACCCGGGAATCAAATTTCAGCAGGAACATTCAAATGATACTGACCCGTTTGTATACTGATATTGAAAAGCTTGAAGAAGTCCTTAAAAAAGATCATGAGATTATTGTACTGCAGGAAAAAATAGTCAATACAGCATTTTCTGAATTTCAGCATGGGGTCATCAATTCGACGGATTATCTGACTGAACTCAGTGCACTTACTGAGTCGGAGATCAAAAGATCAGTCCATAAAATTCAATTGGCGGAAGCTTATATAAAAATATATACCTCATCTGGGCAAGAATTCTAAATCCAATGAAATCATGAATAAGATAAATACACATATTCTGTTCGCCCTGTTAATACTGAACCAGTCCTGCGAATTCGGAAATGATGAATCGGATGCATTTGGTAATTTCGAAGCAACGGAGATACTGATATCTTCAGAATCCAACGGAAAATTACTGGATTTCCAACTTGAAGAAGGAGACCTGATTAAAGCGGGTGAGAAAGTTGGCCTGGTGGATACAATAGGTCTTCATCTCCGGAAAAAACAACTGGAGGCTAAGATCCGGTCTTTGAGTCACAAGACCCTTGATATCCCGTCCCAGATCAACGTCCTGATCGAACGAAAAAGTAACCTGGAAAGGGAAAAGAACAGGATCGAAAATCTTTACAGGGATGGTGCTGCCACCCAGAAACAATGGGATGACATCAGGGGCGAGCTGGATGTGATAGAAAGTGAAATACTGGCTAACCGGGAACGGCTGCAAACCAATAATGCAGGCCTTATGAGTGAAATTTTGCCACTTCAATACCAGGTCGAAGAAATCAATGACCAGATCAACAAAGCAGTTCTCCTGAACCCGGTCACCGGGATTGTATTGACAAAATTTGCAGAAGCACACGAAGTGGTGAGCTTTGGTAAACCACTTTACAGGATAGCCGATATGGAGGAGGTCATACTCAGGGCTTATATCAGTGGAAAACAGCTCGACGATATCAGGTTAGGCCAGCAGGTGACCGTTTTAATCGATCAAAACGAATCGGAATTTAAAACCTATAACGGAAAAATCAGCTGGATCTCTGAAAAAGCTGAATTCACTCCCAAAATTGTACAAACCAAGGAGGAAAGGGTCAACCTTGTCTATGCGATAAAGATCCTGGTGAAAAATGATGGCTTTATCAAGATAGGCATGCCTGGTGAGGTAAAATTCAGTGAAGTATTATGAGCCAGGCCGTTATCATTGATCATGTTTCCAAAAATTATGGGAAAATAAAAGCCCTCAGGAATATAAACCTGGAAATTCAACAACAGGAGATCTTCGGTCTGATCGGCCCGGACGGAGCAGGCAAAACCTCCCTTTTCCGGATTTTAACCACCCTGCTGTTACCGGATGAAGGAAGGGCCTCCATTCTGGGACAGGATGTGATCAGGGATTATAAAAAGATCAGGAAAATCATAGGCTATATGCCCGGTAGATTTTCCCTGTACCAGGACCTCAGCGTTGAAGAAAATCTTTCCCTTTTTGCGGCAATTTTTGGCACAACCATAGAAGAGAATTATGACCTGGTAAAAGAAATCTATTCCCAGATAGAACCATTTAAGAAGAGGAAAGCCGGGAATTTATCCGGCGGCATGAAACAGAAACTGGCATTATCCTGTGCATTGATCCACAAGCCTGAAATCCTGTTTCTTGATGAACCCACGACAGGTGTGGATCCGGTTTCAAGGAAGGAATTCTGGGGCATGTTAAGGAGATTAAAGGATTATGGGATTACGATCCTGGTCTCCACACCTTATATGGATGAGGCAAATTTATGCGACCGGATAGGACTGATCCAGAATGGTGAGCTGCTCTCGGTCAATACCCCTGAACAGCTGAAATCAGAATATCCGAATCGTCTTTTTGCCATTCATTCGGAAAAAAAATATCAGATCCTTCAATCCCTGAAAGGTTATGAAAATACTCATTCGATTTTCTCTTTTGGGGATGAGATCCACTATGTTGATAAAAGAAAAAATGCAATTCCGGAAGTATTGGAAAATGATTTCAATGGTCTCGATCTTCCGGAATTTAAGTTAAAGGAAATTCAGCCAACCGTTGAGGATTGTTTTTTGGAATTGATGCAACAAAAATAAGGAGCATGGACCATGTCATAACATCCAATAACCTTACCAAAAAGTTCGGAAATTTTACCGCGGTTGACCGGATCAGCTTTAGTGTGCTAAAGGGAGAAATTTTCGGCTTTCTTGGGGCAAACGGAGCCGGGAAAACCACCGTTATGAAAATGTTCTGCGGGTTACTTTCGCCAACCGGTGGTGAAGGATCGGTGGCAGGCCTGGATATTTTTACCCAACGGGAAAAGATCAAAAAAAGGATAGGTTATATGAGCCAGAGGTTCTCGCTCTATGAGGATTTAACAGTTTCAGAAAATATTACATTTTATGCAGGAATTTATGGTTTAAAAAAGAATGACATAAAAGAAAAGAGAGAAGCACTTACTGAAAGATTACATCTGGGTGATTTCCAGAATAATCTGATTTCATCCCTTCCGCTGGGATGGAAACAGAAACTGGCTTTTTCTGTGGCCCTCATCCATAGTCCGGATATCGTATTCCTGGATGAACCCACCGGAGGGGTGGATCCGGTTACCCGCCGACAGTTCTGGGACTTGATCTATGAAGCTGCCAGACAGGGAGTAACCATCTTTGTAACAACACATTACATGGATGAAGCGGAATACTGCGACCGGATATCGATGATGGTGGACGGCAGGATTGAGGCCCTTGGAAAACCTTCCGAATTAAAAACACAATTTGGGGTAAAAACCATGAATGAAGTTTTTCTGAAACTTGCCAGGAAATAACAATGAAAAGATTTTATGCATTCGTCAAAAAGGAATTCTATCACATCCTGAGAGATTACAGGACGATGCTGATCCTGTTTGGCATGCCTGTCGCCCAGATCATGCTATTCGGATTTGCAATCACAAATGAAATAAAGGATGCGCATATTGCCATCCTGGATCCCTCAAAAGATCATGAAACAAGCCGGTTAAACGAAAAAATTCTTTCATCAGGTTATTTTATCCTGGATAAATACCTGAATAGTCCCGGCGAAATTGAATCGGTTTTTGAGGAAGGTAAAGTTAAGATCGTGGTTGTTTATGATGAGGATTTCGGCCGGAAATTGTTGAAAAACAAGGCGGCTTCCATACAGATCATTGCAGATGCCACCGATCCCAATACAGCCAATACATTAACCAATTATATAAGTGCTATCTTTCAGGACTACGTACAGTCGCAAAACCCCCTTGCCATATCACCTGTTCGGGTTATTCCAGAAGTACGATTCAGATATAATCCTGATTTAAAGGGTGTTTTTCTGTTTATACCGGGCCTGATCACCATCATACTCATGCTCGTATCGGCCATGATGACATCCATTTCCCTTACGCGGGAGAAAGAACTTGGTACCATGGAAGTGCTGCTTGCCTCTCCCATGAAACCAGTTCAGATCATTGTTGCCAAAGTGATTCCTTATATTATCCTTGCCTTTATCATTTCAATTGTCATTCTGCTTCTGGGCTATCTGGTTTTCAAGGTGCCTGTTAAGGGGAATATTGCCTTATTGATATCTGAATTTTTGTTGTTTATCATTACTGCCCTCTCCCTGGGGATTTTGATTTCTACAATCGCAAAAACGCAACAGGTGGCATTAATGATGTCCCTCATGGGATTGATGCTTCCAACCATTATCCTGTCAGGTTTTATATTCCCGGTTGAAAATATGCCAAAAATTCTACAATGGATATCCTATCTTATCCCGGCCAAATGGTTTATTACCATTGTTAAGGGGATCATGCTGAAAGGGTTGGGAATCGAAGCGATCTGGAAAGAAACGCTGATCATTTTGGGATTTACCTTATTCTTTCTAATTGTAAGTATCAAAAAATTCAAGATCAGACTGGCCTGAAAATATATGAGGATTATTTTCTATATGCTAAAAAAAGAATTCCGGCAGATATTCCGGAATAAAGCCATGATCCCCATCATTTTTGTAGCTCCTCTGATCCAGTTGATCATTCTTTCCAATGCGGCTACATTCGAAATAAGGAATCTTAAAATATATTTTAATGATTTTGATAAATCCACCTATGCACAGCGCTTAAAGAATGCCTTTGTTCAAACGGATTATTTCATCCTGGTTGGAGAATCAACCAACCGGGATATAGCCGAAAGGAAACTTGAACTGAACCATGCCGACCTTGTTTGTGAAATTCCTGTAAATTTCGGGAAGGACCTTCAGAAATACGGACATGCTAAATTATTCCTGAAAATCAATGCGATTGATGGAACAAAAGCAGGTGTAGGAATAAATTATTCCCAGAATATCATCCAGAAATTCACATCCGATATAGCTCAAGAGGTGATACTCAAAACAAATCCTGAGATTGCCGTAGAATTACCCTATGCGGTCAATATCGACTATTCGAACTGGTACAATGAAAAACTGGATTATCAGACCTACATGGTTCCAGGCCTCCTGGTATTGCTTGTCACACTCATCGCTGCATTTTTATCATCCATGAATATTGTCCGCGAAAAAGAGATGGGAACCATTGAACAGATCAATGTCACCCCCATTCTGAAATATCAATTTATCATCGGCAAATTACTGCCCTTCTGGATCCTTGGATTGGTCGTTTTTTCCGTAGGTTTGTTCTTTGCCTGGCTCATCTTTAACATCCCAGTCGCAGGAAGCCTCTGGATAATTTATGCATTTACCTGTATTTATCTCCTGGCTGTCCTTGGATTGGGTTTGTTCATATCAACGATCACGGATACGCAACAACAGGCCATGTTCATATCGTGGTTCTTTTTTGTCATCTTTGTCCTGATGAGTGGCTTATTTACAGCCATTGAAAATATGCCTGTGTGGGCACAAAAGCTCACGCTCCTGAATCCCCTCCGTTATTTTATGGAGGTGATCCGCATGGTACTTTTGAAAGGGTCGGGATTCCAGGACGTCCGGATACATTTCCTGATCATAGGTGGATTTTCAATATTAATAAATTTATTTGCTGTCTGGAGATACCGGAAAATAACCTGATAATTATACATATCCCGGGAGTATTTTATTTAAATTAATTTGTTATAGTTATAGGCAACCATTCAAACAGATGAAAAATGTTCTGACAGATTATATGCGGACAAGGATGGAAAGAAAATCCCCCCATACGGATATACAGCATTATGGTCCGGTAATCACCATTTCAAGACAATATGGATGTCCTGCAAAAATCATTGCCCAGGATTTATCAATAAAACTCAATAATATTTTATTCAGGGCAAATAAAAAGCAGCAATGGCGCTGGATTAGTAAGGAAATACTCGAAGAATCTGCCCGGGAATTGAAAATGAACAAACATCTTGTCCAGGACGTGGTAAATGCCGGCGAACGTGGGGTGATGGATGATCTGATCTGGTCACTATCAAAAAAATATTATCCGGGGGATGTTAAGGTAAAAAAAACACTGGCGGATGTGATCAGGGAGTTTGCCAGTCAGGGAAGGGTGATCATTGTAGGAAGGGCCGGTGTTTCTCTAACCCGGGATGTCAAAGATTCCCTGCATATCAGGCTGGCTGCTCCTTTTGAATGGCGGGTTCAGACCGTAAGCAAACGGTATGCCTTATCTTATCATGAAGCACTGAAAAAAATAAAGGAGATCGATTCAAAAAGAGATCATCTGCATGAATTCTTCCTTGGGAAAAAACTTGATGACAGTATTTTCGATATTGTTTTTAATTATCAGACGATGGCTGAACAAGAGATCCTTGCATCGATTATCAGCGTCATGGAAATGCGGAATATTATTTAACCTCTGTCAGTTCTGGACTCAGGTATCAAAGGGTATTACAATCATTAAATTTTTTTGTCACCAGCAATCCTAAGTCCTTTTGAATTTCAATTGTTCATCATTCATGCTTTGCTGCCGATTGTCGGGACGAAATTATGTTTCAGGATCCGCCAAATGATCCCTGGGTGCATCATACTGGGGGGCGGGGCAACCATGTTGATCACCTTTAAAAAGGCGATGGAAACAGCAGCATCCTTGTGGGCCGCAATATGCAGTTTTTTTATATACCAGTTTAAAAAACGGATCATTAATGTACGCGAACCTTTAACCTCCGGATAACTCAGATCATTTCCGACGGCTGAATCCCAGGCAAGGTCAATAATTTTACTGGCTTTGGTGAAAAAACGTCCCGCGAGTCCGTACAGTCCATTTTCCAGGCAGCTATCAAGCGCTCCAGCCTCCATGGCTGCTACTGTCATTCCCTGGCCATAAATCGGATTAAAACTGCATAGTGCATCACCAAGAACTAGATATCCTTCCGGAAAATCCGGCAATTTTTCATAATGATGCCGCTGGTTGGCGGTGAATTTATATGGGACCGGATGTTCAAGGGGCACTTCATCTTTAATCACATGATAAATTTCAGGGGATGGCAAATCTCTGACAGCCTGCAGGAATCCGGGGTAGTCTGTCGGAGCATGATCTCCCAGATAACCGCCAATGGTAACCACCCATCGATCCCTGTCCTGCGCCAGAATGACCCCAAGCCGCTTCTCGGGAGGTGTGGCCAGAAATACTATCCCGTCACGGCCAGGTATATGATCCGGTTTACGATGAAAATGGCAGGTCGTATATCCCATATCTATCTTTATTTTTTCCACCTCCGGTGGCTGATAACCCAGTTTTTCCATCCAGGCCGGACTCCGGGAACCCCGGCCGCTTGCATCCACAACAAGGTCGGCCATCAGGGTGGTCTCAGCATCCTTTCCGGAATTAAAAAACCTGATGCCGCTGATCCGTTGGTTACTATCTGCCGGAATTAATTCCAGGACCCTGCATTTCTCCATGATCATCACATTGGATAAAGCTGAAACACGCAACCGTACGGAAGTTTCAAGCGTAGGACGTGAAACACCAATTCCGGATATGCCACTCTGACCTTGCTTGTGAAAGTCACCACTGTGGAACCAGGATACATTGTTACTTGCATCATTGATCCAGACCGCCCCCTTCCCGGTTAATTCACTGGTAAGTCCAGGAAAATAGGTTTCCATGATCTGCCGCCCCCGTTCCAGGAATACATGTGTGTGTTTACCCTGGGGAACACCCTTGCGGTTCGATCCTGGCTCCGGGAATCTGTCACGTTCCAGCATAATCACCTGTTCAAAATGGTCAGCCATAACCCTGGCAGCCAGTAACCCTGCCATACTTGCCCCTATGACAACAGCTTTTTTACCCGCAGGTCCTGATTTTTTTTCTATCATAATTACTGCTTTCTGTTGTTCCGGTATTTTAAAGAACAATATAAGAATTTCCGTTCTCAATAGAAACATGAGATCATAATTGGCAGTTGGAAATTTACTGTAAACAGGGTGTGGAATAATTCCAGGCATTCCGGTGTGAAGCATCGATGCTCATATAAATGCCTGGTTATGAATTTGTTACCGGGGTGATATACCGTTAATCCAGGCTGAGATATTCATGCTACCCATCCTTCCCTGTCTAGACTCCTGTATTGAATGGCTTCAGCAAGATGTTCTATCAATATTTCCTCCGTCCCGCCCAGATCAGCAATGGTACGGCTTACTTTCAAAATCCTGTCGTAAGCCCGTGCCGAAAGACCAAGTTTTTCTATGGCCGTTTTTAATAATGTCCTTCCCGCCTGGTTGATCTCACAAATGGTTTTGACCATGGAAGGAGGCATCATCGAATTGGAATAGATGTTCCTTTCATTTTTAAACCGCTGCAATTGTCTTTCACGGGCTTTTATTACCCTTTCCCTTATTTCAGCGCTGGATTCATTTCTCCGGATGGCAGTCATTTCATCAAAAGTAACAGGAGTCACCTCTACATGAAGATCGATCCGGTCAAGCAAAGGTCCGCTGATCTTGTTGAGGTATTTCTGTACCATACCTGGCCCGCATACACATTCCTTGTCAGGATGGTTATAAAATCCACAGGGACATGGATTCATTGAGGCAACCAGCATAAAATTCGCCGGATAGTCTACTGAAAATTTTGCCCTCGAAATCGTGATCCTTCTTTCTTCAAGAGGCTGCCGCATGACCTCAAGAACCGATCTTTTAAATTCGGGCAGCTCATCCAGGAACAAAACACCGTTATGGGCGAGGGAAATTTCTCCTGGCTGCGGGAATCCTCCACCTCCTACGAGGGCTACGTCGGATATGGTATGATGCGGGGAACGGAATGGCCGGTTGGAGATCAGGGTGGCATCGGTTCCCAGTTTGCCTGCCACCGAATGGATCTTTGTAGTTTCGAGGGCTTCATGAAGATTCAGGGGCGGCAGGATCGATGGAAGTCTTTTTGCCAGCATGGTTTTGCCGGCACCCGGAGGACCAATCATGATGACATTATGTCCGCCTGCCGCGGCTATTTCCAGGGCCCGTTTAATATTTTCCTGACCCTGAACATCCTGAAAATCCGATTCATAATCATTTAACTGGTCATAAAATATTTCCCTGGTATTCACCTGATGGGGTTTTATATCTTTTTTTCCGGTAATAAATTCAACTGCTTCACTAAGATTTTCAACACCGATGATATCAAGATCATTTACTATGGCAGCTTCTTCAGCATTTTCCCTTGGAAGGATAAATCCCTTGTATTTATTTCTTCTTCCTTCAATCGCCATGGGTAATGCTCCGCGGATTGGTCTGACCTCGCCATCAAGTGAAAGCTCGCCCATGATCAGAAAGGAGGAAAGTTTATCCGTATTAATCTGCTCCGAAGCCTGAAGCAGGCCCAGGGCAATGGGCAGATCATAGGCAGATCCTTCCTTCTTCAGATCGGCTGGGGCGAGATTGATAACAACCCGGGTAATGGGTAACCAGAACCCCGATTGTTTGATGGCGGTTACTGTTCTGAACCAGCTTTCTTTCACCGCATTGTCTGGAAGACCCACCATAAAATGTTTGGTCCCAGGGGTTGAATTTACCTCAATGGTAACAATACTGGCATCCACCCCGTAAACGGCGCACCCAAAAGTTTTGGCCAGCATTTCAGGTAAGGATTTTTTCGATGATCAGGATAAATATGTGAATGATCTTGATGTGGATTTCCTGGATCCGGTCGGAAAAACCGGAATGGGGAACGATAATGCTGTAATCGGCAAGTTGCGCGGCTTCACCACCATCCTTTCCGGAAAGGATAATGGTGATCATTCCCTTTTCCCTGGCTACCTGAAGGGCCTTGATGATATTTTTTGAATTACCGCTGGTGGTAATCCCGAGAAGGACATCCCCCTTCTGGCCGATTCCTTCAACATACCTTGAAAAAATGGATTCAAATCCATAATCATTCCCAACACAGGTGATGTGGGAGGGGTCTGAAATGGCAATGGCAGGCAGGGCTTTTCTGTTATGCCTGTAACGGCCCGATAGTTCCTCAGCAAAATGCATGGCATCGCAATGAGACCCACCGTTCCCGCACGAAATTACCTTATGCCCGCTTTTGATCGCAAGGGCAATGGCCCCGGCTGACTGGTTGATTTTTTCTAACATAGCTGGTTCCTTTATAAATTGATCTAAAACATTTCTCGCTTCGGTTAATTCTTCCTTTATTAGAGATTCAAAATCCATTTATTCCTTATCCTGGTTATGATAATCTTCCTCATCGTATTTTTTTATCATTCCCTTCTTTTCCTCCTCCAAATCGTAAAGCCTTGACTTTATATTTACAACCTCTCTTTCAGCCGCTTTATTTCTTTTATGAAGTTTTTTCAACTCAAGATAATTCATGGTAATCACGATGATGATCAGCAGCATATTGGCTGATGCAATATATCTGAAATAGGGAATGTATCTGGCCATTCTCACCAGGAATTTGAGGTCATCGACATTCATCTGAAAGGAGAGGATGAGTAACAATCCGTTCAAAATAAAGTAAACCAGTATGATGCCGGTTTTTACCTTTTTAAATCTGTTCAACCCCTGTTGATTCTCCATAACGATGAATGAAATTTCAAGATTTGAAAATAGGAAAAAAAACCTTATGATGATATATGCAACAGATTAAAAATCAAATTCTCTTCGGGGAATATTCCAGCGGAAATGGATCCCTGTAAAAAATACATTGTTATCGATCAGGGATAATTCACTTTCCACATTGTGAAGCACCAGGTCAATATCAAAAAATACATTATGTTTAAATTGATAGGTGGCCGTGAAATTAAAATATCTGAGGTGAGTGGTCAGGCCCTGCCCGATGGTATTCCCATATTCCTGTTCCCGGGTGATGTACGTTTTCATGACATCCTTTCCCCAGTTTGAATTTTCATCATCTTCTCCATAATCGGAAACCACGAATTTACCGGTAAATGTAAACCGGCTGATAGGCTGATACCGTGCTAAAAAAATAAATTCCTTGAGATTCGCTCCGGTTGGATGGGCGAGTGGCATATTGTAGTTCGAGAAATTGGTATAGGTATTGATATGTGCGTAAGTATACGGTCTTGCAACGTTATACTCCAGATTCAGATCAAGGTTCTTTATCCAGAATGCATTTATATATTTCAGACCGAGTTGATACCCGTATTTATTTGCCCACCAACCTTCACCTGACGTTACTTCATCGAGGAGGAACTCATCGAGCAGAAACTGGCTGTAGAAGGAAAACCTCTGCAAGAAATTATATTTCAGGTCGAAGCCCAGAATGGCGTTATCCTTACTGCCTCCCTGATGTTCCAGCCCCCTGAAGAAAATGACAGGATTAAGATAATTGATATCGAGAGAATTTGAAGCGGAATCACCCTGGACAATATACTCGAACAGTCCAAGATTCAGATTTTTCCCAATATTGAAGGAAATATGATGATAAGCCATATACTTCCTGGGATAAGGACCATTGACTGATTGCCTGCCCGGCTGGGGCGGGATCGTATCCACATTGTGCTGTGCGATCACAAACCTGTAATTTAGCTTCCATACTTTCAGGTCCAGTTTAAAAAAAAGAAAATTGTTCGCAAAATCCGAAAGGCCCATGGATCTTATCCCGTTCCCCATGTACAACTTATCATAGCCAAACTGAAAATTGAGAGGTTTAACGATATTAAATGAAACATATCCTCTTGCCGTGAAAAAATCGACCCCATCTTCATTGTATGTTTTCCAGTATCCTTCCTGGGGAACCGCCTGATTCCGGTAAATATAGGTACGCACATAGCTCGGGAATGCAGCCTGGGTTGTGCTCATGTAGGTATAAAAACCTATTTTCCCGGATATAATTCCGCTGATTTCCAGTCCGCGGGTATTGATATAGGGTGTAACGTCATCTTCCCGTTCGATTCCCCCGCTGAAATGAAACACAGGATTCAGGTGCATTTCGAAATCATCAGTGCCTACATATAACAAATCGTTTTTTTTCTGAAAAAAATGTTTTAAAAAGGGCTTCCTGCTTTCAGGATCGCCATATTCCGTAAATGTCCAGTTATCGATGGCCAGGTATTCCAGGTTAAACTTATCAACTTCAGTCAGTGAAAGGCTGTCGTCATAGATCTGACCGACAAATGACCCCACCGCCTCCCGTCTGAAGGGTTTGAGGGCAGTAAAAAAAGATTCCGACTGTTGTCCTGACATAATCTCAAACCGGTCAAGCAGATGATAATAATCCCGGTTTAATGGAACATTTGCACTCTGACCATTCGCACAGAAATAACTTCCGGTACCCAGATTTATAAGGAAGATGAAAAAAAGCAGGATTGCATGTGTTTTAACCGGCATTGCTGATTAATTCCTTTTCAGGATGAAAAAATAAAGCCGAAATCTATATTCCACAATATTTTCTTAAATAATTAAGCCCGAGATTGGAACCCATATCATACGCCATTTTAAAATCCGTACAGGCATTGTATGAATTCCCCATGGATGTAGCGGCCACCCCCCTCTTCAGATAAGTATCCGCCAGGATTCTTTTAATTCGTTCTTTATCATCCCCTTCTGAAAAATTCAATTCCTCCCGTAGTATTTTGATCGAGCGGCTGTAATCATCATAGGCACCGCTGAAATCGAGGGAGTTATGTCTGCATAACGCCCGGTAACGGTAATTCTGCTCAACATCTTCATTCAGTTCAATCGATTTTGAAAAATCCTGAATGGCTGACTGGTAAAGGTCGTTCTGCATTTTAAGTATCCCCCTTTCCGTATAGGCCTCGATTCTATTGGGATTCAATTCGATCATCCGGTTATAATCTGTTACAGCCTGCATCTGTTCCCCTCTTTCCCTGTTCACGATCGTTCTTACCATGTAAAAATCCACATTATCCGGATTCATTTCTATGGCCTTTGATGCATCGAGTAAAGCCGATTCATAGATCTCATTGCTCCTCGGATGAAATTTTGCCAGGGCGATCTTATATTCCGCCCTCCGGATATAATATTCCGGCATTTCGGGATTAAGTTGAATGGCTTTATTGATTTCCCGGATGGCTTCATTTTTATCGTGATATGTTATGAATTTGTATTTGGAAAATGCGCTGTATATTTCCGAATCATCCGGCCGAAGTTTCAGGGCAAAATTGAAATCCTTTTCAGCACCTTCAAATTCCTTAAGTTCTGTTCTCGCAATGGCGCGTTTCAGAAAATAGTCGGCAGAGTACATATCGTAATTATTCCTCTGATCAATGATTTCAGTAAAATCCTCGACGGCAAGTTTATACTGTTTCAGGATTAGAAAGGATTTTCCCCGCAGATAAATGGCGCTTTCATAACCGGCATCTGCATGAATGGCCTTGTCCAGGAAATCAACGGCTTCGTAATACTTTCCTTCATCAAATTTATTTTTGCCAAACTTGAAATATTCTCTCGCAGAAAATTGCCCGAAGAGAAAATTTGCATATAAACACAGGATTATACTGACTACAAAAAACTTCATTCAAAAAGACATTGCCCCCATGTTAAAACGTAGTTTGCCAAAAATAATTATTTAACCAATTAAACATTTAATATGTTATTAAATTATTTACATTTTCAAAACTGATTGGCGCAATTATCATTCCTAAAAAATATTGTTCTGTTGTTGAAATTAAAAAGATTGCCTAACTTTGTGGTCCTAAAAATCGAAGAAATGAAAAAAGGAATACATCCCGAATATAAAGAAGTTGTTTTTCACGACACGCAGAGTGATCATAAATTCATCACCCGCTCCACGATAAAAAGCAAGGAAACCATTAAAATGGAAGATGGGAAAACATATCCGCTTGTAAAAATTGAAGTGAGTTCTGCATCGCATCCTTTCTATACAGGTAAGAAGATATTTGTCGATACTGCAGGACGGGTTGAAAAATTCAACAGACGATACAAAAAATAAATGCTACTTGCATTCAGGAAAAGGCTTCATGGATTTCTATGAAGCCTTTTTATTTTTAAGAAAGAATATAATCTTTAGATTTGAGTATTATGCATCTGTAAAAATCAAACTAGATGAACCTGATACTTTTCGATCCTCCCGAATTGTTTACCCGTTTTTTCCCGTTAACCATGTCCCGGCCTATTTCAAAAATCCGTGTTGGGATTCTGACCATTGCCGAAAAATGGGAGCATATTTCGGGAAAAAAAGTTTCATTTCTTTCGGCGCAGTATCTTCAAAAGAAATTCCCTGCCATGATCGAAGGCGATAATCTACTGGTCAATGGATCAATCATTCCCGATCATCACCTTTTTGACAGGATCGCTTCATTAAAGATGGAAGAAACCTTATGGTCTAATGATATTCCACTGGCATTCA
This sequence comes from Cyclobacteriaceae bacterium, assembly GCA_018224645.1. GTDB lineage: Bacteria > Bacteroidota > Bacteroidia > Cytophagales > Cyclobacteriaceae > JAGTVG01. The sequence goes on along the minus strand of JAGTVG010000454.1, from coordinate 1,423 downwards.
GGACCAGTGACCGGAATTTTGATGAATTTTTCCAGAATTGGAATCCGGCAGAATACAGGAAGATAGCGTATGAGGCCGTTCCGGAGAAAATACAACGGTTAGCGGATATTTTTCTGATCAATGGCGATCAGATAATTCAGGACATTTCTCTTATAAATGGAATTAACCAGCATCCTGTCCGGGATGTACATTCAGTTATTTATTCCGGAGAGAATGTCTATATCGGGGAAGGCACCTCCATTAAGGCCGGCATTCTTGATGCCGATACGGGTCCCATTTATATTGGGGATGGGGTAACTATCCAGCCAGGTGCCGTGATATGTGGCCCCTGTGCCATCCTTCAGGGATCGGTGGTTATCCTCGGTGCCAAAATAAGACCCAATACCACCCTTGGGCCATTTTGCAAGGTAGGTGGGGAAGTAAGCAACGTGGTGTTCCAGGGCTACAGCAACAAATCCCATGATGGATTCCTGGGTTCTTCTGTAATCGGAGAATGGTGTAATTTCGGGGCCGGAACCAATAATTCAAATCTTAAAAATAATTACAGTGATATCAAGGTCTGGGATTATGCGGAAGAAAAAATGACTTCATCAGGATTGCAGTATTTTGGTCTGATCATGGGCGACCATACCAAATGCGGGATCAATACCATGTTCAATACAGGTACGGTTGCGGGATTTTCAGCCAACATTTATGATGGCGGTTACATGCCTAAGTTTATCCCGTCCTTCGCGTGGGGAAACCGGAATGGATTTACAGCCTATGAACTGGAAAAAGCCGTGTATACTGCCCGGATGGTTATGGAAAGAAGATCTGTCACCATGAGCCATGAAGATTCCGAAATTTTTGAATATATTTTCAACTTAACATCCAAACACAGATTACCCTGATCACGGATGAGATTTGAAGAGATCACAGGACATGAAATCCTGAAAAAACAATTAGTACAGTCGGCAAGATCCGGACATATCGCCCATGCTCAATTGTTTCTTGGTCCCGAAGGCAGCCCAAATCTTGCCCTTGCCCTGGCTTATGCCACCTATCTGAATTGCCTTGAAAGGCAGACAGATGATGCCTGTGGCCAATGTGGTTCCTGTAAAAAAAATGAAAAGCTGATCCATCCCGATGTAAATTTTGCATTTCCGGTGAGTTCGACATCAAAAGTCCCGGCAAAGGATGCTGTCAGCCTTTCATTCCTTTCTGAATGGCGGAATTTCGTGATTCAGGATCCATATAATAATGCCTCGGGATGGAACAGCTATTTTGGGGGAGAAAATAAACAGTTAAATATTTCAAAGGAAGAAAGCAGGCAAATCATCCGGCATTTAGCATTAAAACCATTTGAAGGAAAATACAAGATCATGCTGATCTGGCTGGCAGAATATATGAATGCTTCCGCTGCCAATTCACTTTTGAAAATCCT